>CALLAE010000162.1 GCA_938002665.1 uncultured Saprospiraceae bacterium
TCCTGTCCATGGGATATGTAGAGATGTCTGATCTGACCCGACATGAATGTATATCTCTTCTTCATAGAAGCGCTCCCAGATGTCGACTATATTGCCGATGTAGGCAATGGAAACAACTTCTTCTTTTTCTTGCGCCAAGCGAACTCTGCTGAGGAGCGCATCCATATTATCTATCAGCACATCTACCCACCCTTGCTCATACCTTTTTTTGGCCGCCTTGGGATTTACTTCTGCACAGATAGTTATGCAGCCAGCGATGTTACCAGCTTTGGGTTGTGCTCCGCTCATTCCGCCGAGGCCAGCAGTTAGGAATATTTTTCCTTTAGGAGTCTGACCAGCAGGTAGTATTTTTCTGAAGGCATTCATGACTGTAATCGTCGTGCCATGTACGATGCCTTGTGGGCCTATATACATGTATGAGCCTGCGGTCATCTGCCCGTACTGTGTGACACCTAGTGCATTATATTTTTCCCAGTCATCTGGTTTGGAATAATTGGGAATCATCATGCCATTAGTGACGATAACTCTAGGAGCATCTTTAGAAGAAGGGAAGAGACCCATAGGGTGGCCAGAGTACATATGCAGTGTCTGCTCCTCTGTCATGGTGGAGAGATACTGCATAGTCAGTAGGTACTGTGCCCAGTTCTGAAAAACGGAGCCATTCCCACCATAAGTAATGAGTTCCTCTGGATGCTGTGCTACTGCAGGATCGAGGTTATTTTGTATCATAAGCATGATGCCCGCTGCTTGCTGGCTAACAGCTGGATATTCTTCTATCGGTCTTGCATAGATATCATAGCTGGGCTTAAAGCGATGCATGTAGATTCTGCCGTAGTCATTGAGTTCCTGAGCAAATTCCGTAGCTAGTTCTCTATGCCAGTTTTTTGGAAAATAACGCAGTGCATTTCGGAGGGCTAGTTTCTTTTCCTTAGTGCTAAGGATTTCCTTTCTTAGAGGAGCTCTGTTAGCATCACTGGGCGGCGTTCTGAAAGGCGGTAAGCTGGCCGGTATGCCTTGTACAATTTCTTCTTTAAATGTCATTCGCTAGTTCACTGTTATCATTCTATTGGCGACAAGATATATCATTTCAGATATATCCTTTGACAGCAATCTGTCATCTTCTAATTTTGCCACTTTGGATCTTATGAGCTTATGGTTTTCTTCTATAAGATCTGAACAAGTCAGAGGTCTTCTAAACTCTATGGCTTGTGCAGCGTACATGAGTTCTATCGCCAGTATTTTTTCTAGATTGCCTAGGATTTGGTTTAACTTTCTGCCTGAGATACTTCCCATAGAGACATGATCTTCTTGGCCTAGAGAGGTGGGAATGCTGTCTGCAGAGGGCGGGAAGCAGAGAGATTTGTTTTCAGTGACCAGTGCAGCACAAGTATACTGTGGAATCATGAAGCCAGAGTTGAGCCCACCAGCTTCGGTCAGCAAGCGGGGTAGGCCATACTTTCCTTCTAATAGTAGGTAACTTCTTCTGTCAGAAATATTACCGAGTTCTGCTGCTGCTATCGAACAATAATCTAGGACCATAGCAAGAGGCTGCCCGTGGAAATTTCCGCCCGAGATAGCTTCTGTGTCACTCAGCACTATAGGATTATCCGTTACAGAATTCATTTCTATTTCTGCGAGCTCATTGAGATGCTGATGTGCATTTCTAGAAGCACCGTGCACTTGTGGAATGCAGCGAATAGAATAGGGATCCTGGACTCTTTCACAGTTAAGATGAGAAGCCAGATTTTTAGAAGCCGTTAAGAGCATGCGCATGCGCTCAGCTACTTTGATCGTTCCTTGAAAAGGACGTATGGCATGTAGTTCTGCCTTGAATGGAGAACCACTGCCCTGAAAGCCTTCTAAACTCATCGCCCCTGCCACATCAGCAAGATCTAGTAAGTAAGACATTTTATCTAAACCAGTGATGGCATGCGCGAGAATAAATTGTGTGCCATTGATTAAGCCTAGACCTTCTTTTGCTTGTAACTGTAAGGGTTCTAGTTGATGTTTTTTAAGACCTTCTTTCGCACTCATAACTTTGCCGTCCTCAGCCCAGAATTCTCCTTCGCCCATCAGAGGTAGAAAGAGGTGAGAGAGTGGCGCTAGGTCTCCAGAAGCACCTACAGATCCTTGCTCTGGAACCACGGGTATCAGATCATGATCTATAAAGTAGAGAATACGTTCTATAATTTCTGACCTGACACCGGAGTAGCCTTGGCATAGGGCATGTACTTTACAGATCATCATGATTTTAGAAAGTTCAGCGGTGATAGGATTTCCGACTCCTACTGCATGAGAGATGAGCAGATTCTCTTGGAGCTTACTCGTCTCTTCTGGTGTAATCTGTACATCGCACAAAGGACCGAACCCTGTATTGATCCCGTAGATAGCTTTATCTGAAGCCGCCATCTTATCTACTTTTGATCTACAGGCATTGACCTTGTTTTTGGCTTCTTTATTATATTCTCCCTTTAGGGTGCCTTCAGCAAGCGCGATTGCTTTTGCTACTGTCAGTCTGTCCAGACCATATTTGAAATGCATATTGAGAATTATGGGGCAATATTAAGTTTATAATTAAAATCCATTCAAGTAATAACGATCAAATCTACGGTGGTTAGCTTAATTACAGTCAATTAAATAACTCTTAAAGTATGACAACTGTTTAGTTATTATTGGAATCTTGTAAGCTAAATTCATAAATAATGAATCGTTTGACGCTTATTATTATTCTGATATTGAATTGGCATTTTGCACATGCGCAAGAATCTTCAGTAGCTAGTAGTTCAGAAGTGGGAGATGTGACCATAGAGTTGACTAAGCTAGAATCTGATGAAGGTCAGCTAATGGTAGCGCTCTATAGTAGTAAAGACACCTGGCTTGATAAACTCTTTTTAGGGGAACTAGTGCAGATAGAAAATAATAAGGCGACAGTGGTGTTTAGGGATGTGCCTTATGGCATCTATGCAGCATCAGCTGTACACGATAAGGATAAAAACAACGAACTTAATACGGGTTTGTTTGGGATTCCCACAGAGCCCTATGCCAGTAGCAGAGGTGCCTTTAACAGATTTGGTCCTCCTAAATGGGAGGATGCTAAGTTTACAGTTGATAGCAAGACTGTAAAAGAAGCAATTGTCTTCCGCTAAACTTTCATTTAGTTCTACGACTTTATTCTTTCTAGATATTCTCAAATACCTGCTTCATTTGGTTATTTTAGGCTAGTGAAATAGTGCACTCGTTATTTGACAAGTATGAAGTATCTATTCTTAGTTTTCTTTCTGTTGTGCTCAGCGACCCTATTGGGTCAGGAAATCTGTAATGATGCAATAGATAATGATGGCGATGGTCTGGTAGATCTTAATGATGATGATTGTATCTGTGAGTCTATTGTGCCTTCTGGACTTATACCCAATCCCTCCTTTGAAGAACGAACTTGCTGTCCTACTAATAAGGAGCAACTCTACTGTGCAAATTCATGGCAGCAAGCCTCAGGCGCTACGACTGATTATGTGCATACCTGCTCAGGCTTTCTAGGGCATAACGGCATAAATAATTCTGCTGCACCCCTTCCTTTTCCTGATGGGGAAGGCGCCGTGGGATTTAGAGATGGTGAAGGCAACTTTTCTAATATCTATAAAGAATATACGGGCAGTGTACTACTGGAGAATATGGAGGTGGGCAAGGAGTATCGTTTTGATTTTTTTGTTGGTTTCCCCAATAGGCCAGAGCATCCGAGCTTAGAGATAGCGGTATTTGCTTCTACGGACAGTAACGCCATTCCTTTTGGTGGCAATAATAACAGAATAGGCTGCCCGCTTAACGTACCTAATTTTACGCAGTTAGGTGTGCAGAAAGTGAGTGGCACTTTTGAATGGGTCAATGTCGTGTTTGAGTTTGTAGCAGACAAGCCCTATTCGGTCATAGTATTAGGACCGGGCTGTGCAGTCAATCCGACTGTGAACGCCAACCCTTATTTTTTCTTAGACAGGTTAGCATTGGCTGAACAATCAGAATTTGAGATTCCGCTTTCCCAAGTTGAGGGTACGGTATGTGATAACAACTTGGTCCTGACAGCACCTGGGGACTTTAGCTATCAGTGGTACTTGGATGGAGAAGCCTTAGTAGGGGAAGAAGGAAAAACCTTATCACTTGATTCCAGTAAGCCAGAAGGCTTGTATTCTGTCACGATGACTTCTCCAGACGATTGTCTTTTATCCCAGTCCTATAGAGTTGCTTTTCCACCGAGCCTTACAGAAGTGCAGATGGGGATCTGTGAAGGGGAGACAATAGAATTTGGTTCCCAGAATCTGAGCGCAGCAGGCACCTTTACCGAAGTATTCCCTGTAGGTGTTGCTTGTGACTCTACGGTATCGCTAACCCTTGAAATATACCAGCCCACAGAAGCAGAGCTATCTGTCAATCTTTGTCCGGGTGATACCTATGAAATAGGGTCTGAGACTTATGATTCAGCGGGCAGCTACACAGCTGTACTTTCTAATTTTTATGGTTGTGATAGCACAGTCTATTTAGATCTGATAGCTGTTCCAGCAGTGCAGCAATTAGTGGTCGACGATACCTTGTTTATAGATCTAGGAGAGACAGTAGATATTGCGCCTACTACAGTTAGTTCCGACGCTGTCCGATTTGAATGGACGAGTGGAGGAGAAATAATTTCAACAGAAAGCGGCTTGCTAGATCTACTCCCTTTAGAAAATGAAGCTTATCAGCTGAGTGCTTACACGGAAAATGATTGTGTCACTGTGAGAGAGGTGACTATTATTGTTGACACTGAAGTGAAGACTTTCATCCCTAATGTTTTTTCTCTAAGTTCCTCAGCCCCCGATAACAGATTCTTAGTTGGGTCCAATGCTGCGATCACCTCTGTAAATGAGTTACACATCTATGATCGATGGGGAAACTTAATCCACCTATACAGCGGAGCTGTGTCTGATTATGAAGGCTGGGATGGTAGAAGAAATAGCAAGCTGGTAGAGCAAGGGGTCTACACTTATCTCGTAGAGTTTCAGATCTTAGATGGGAGGACAGTAAAAGAAGCTGGGACTGTTCTTGTTATTAGGTAGTACTGTCTTAACATGATGTATTATGATGGGTAAGATGTCGGAACATCATGTTTTAAGATGGCAAGATGGACAGGATGGATTTTTAAGTTTTAGCAAGCTAAAAGGTAATCATGAGAATCTTGTTTATCTTATAAATCCTGTTGAGAAAATTTTACTAAACTGTCTGAACATGATGTTATAAGATGGGCAAGATGGACAAGATGGATTTCTAGAAATCAACAGGCTAATATGAAATCATGAAAATCTTATTAACGCTAAACTGTCTTGACATGATGTTTAAGATGTGCAAGACATGCAAGATGGATTTTAAGAAATCAACAAGCTATAACGTAATCATGAAAATCTTGTTTATCTTATAAATCCTGTTGAGATAAATATTGCTAAACTGTCTTTGACATGATGTTTAAGATCGACAAGATATACAAGATGGTTTTTTAAGTGCTAACAGGCTGAAACGTATCATGAAAATCTTGTTTATCTTATAAATCCTGTTGAGAAAATTTTACTAAACTGTCTAAACATGATGTTTAAGATGAGCAAGATGGACAAGATGGATTTCTAGAAATCAACAGGCTAATATGAAATCATGAAAATCTTATTATCTTATAAATTCTCTTAAGAAAAGTTATAATGAGTAATTAAATACTGTAAGATATAAAGAGATGAATTTTAAAGAAATAAATAAGCTGACTCATAGAATAATAGGTTGTGCTATGGAAGTGCACAATCAGATGGGGAATGGCTTTCAAGAAGTCGTATATCAACGTGCATTATCTATTGAATTCAGAATTCAAGGATTATCGTATGTTAGAGAGCTGGAGATGCCATTAGAATACAAGGGAGAATCTATTGGTTCTCGAAGAGTTGATTTTTTTGTGGAGGATAATGTAATGGTAGAAATCAAAGCCATTGAGAAAATAGAAGGTGTCCATAAAGCTCAAGCAATCAATTACTGTGAAGCCTATAACATTGCCGATGGCTTACTTATAAATTTTGGAGCAGAAAGACTACAGTACCATAGAGTATTCAATAAAAAGCTTAAAGGGGAATCCTGAGATGTTTTGACATGATGCCTTAAGTTGGGCAAGATGTCTGAACATGATGTTTTAAGATAGGCAAGATGTACAAGATGGACTTTAAGAAATCAAGAGGTTAAGATAAGATCATGAAAATCTTATCATCTTAGAAATTTTGTTGAGACAATTATTGCTAAACTGTCTTGACATGATGTTTTAAGATGGG
>CALLAE010000163.1 GCA_938002665.1 uncultured Saprospiraceae bacterium
ATAATGTGTATTATCGTAATGTGTTATTAGGGTACTTCGACGAACACTTGTTTACTAGAAAAGAACAATATCAAAAATTAACTAAATTGAAAGTGTGAACTATGTCCCCGAAGAAGTGTGAACTATGTCCTTTATAATACATCAAAGTCAAAAATTAACCTTTTGTCGGCAACAGCATAATATAAAATCAACCGAGTCAGTAATTTTAATTTAAATCATAAAAATGAAACAACTTAAAACAATACTTTTCCTCCTTACAGCATTTACAACTTTTGCTCAAGAATATATTCCTATGGCAGTTGATAGTGCCACATGGGTGCTGGCTTCAACAGATGAAAACCCAATATATGACGAAGTTATAGTCTTAAGAATAGAAGGTGACACAATCCTAAATACATTTTCATATTCGAAAATTTATAAATACGTATATCAAAATTCTGGGCTAATATCAAGTAGTCGATTACTTATTGGATTACTTAGAGATGACATTAGTGAAAGAAAAGTATATGGCGGAATCTTCTCTGAATTAGAAGACGAATTACAAACTTTTCTAAATTACGATAAAAGGTGTAGTTGGGGTAGCATTGATACATTCAATGAACACCTACTTTATGATTTTTCCTTACAACAGAGCGATTCAATTGATATATGTATGCTTACCAATCCAACTGTTATAACAAGCATAGATTCCATAGATAGATTTGGTTATTATAGACTGAATTATGAATTAGAAGATGACGAATAGATAATGATGACTGAAGGTATTGGTACTTGTCTTGGAATTTTCAAGGGTCAAACATGTTTCTATACTGGAGGTGGCTATACTTACGGCTTAGCTAATTATTGCATAGGTTCTTTTAATAACTGTGGTATACTAACTTCAGCCAAAGACGAAAATCAACTTTCACAATTTATAATTATCAGCCCAAACCCAGTAAGCGATCGGCTAACAATAGAAAGTGATATAAAACTACATAAAATAGGTCTTTACAATTTAAACGGACAACTCATATTAGAAACTACTAAAACAAATGCAATCAATATGAATAGCGTCAGCGATGGAGTCTATTTTCTAAAAATTTATAGTGAATCAGGTAGTTGTCAAACATTTAGAATAATTAAACAATGAACAGGCATGAGGTTACTATGCCTAATCGAGTAGACGGCCTCGACTAGAGTTACTAGCCCACGGTGCGCCTCTCACACCATGACTGAATGCAGTCTGCAAGACCAAATGTCCAAAATGGACATGTGATGAAGGAACCGAAGAATCCTTTCTGAGGCTAGAATAGGGGTCTGTCTGCCCACCCCTGGTCTGATGAAAGAGTTCTCTCACTTTAGACAGACATCTAGTCTCTCTAATTCTGTCTATGATAGAACAATCCTTTCACGGCGGTTCGCTTAGTCAGAAGCAGAGAGAGAGAGAGAGAGAGAGAGAGAGAGAGAGAGTAATCTAACAGGGAAACCTAGCCCTTCTTTTTCAGTCTGGATATAGTAATCGTCGTTCTGGAGAAATGCCAGCACTTAACATTAATATGACGTAAGACTTACTTCGGTCGTCACCGCATATCATCATCCATTATCTCGAAAATGACTTAGGCCAATTCACTAAGCTAAAAATATAAACTCGCTTATGGAAAAGAGTCAACAAAAACAACGACATAGGGTAAACGTTAGTCAAAATGAATTAAAATGAAAGATTTAATCGAATATTTAGAAAAGGGGATGTCTCTATCAGATGAAATTGTAAATGATCTGAAAGTAATGGTTACGGAGAGGAATGTTGAGAAAGGTGAAATAATTCTTCAGGAAAACTCTGGCAGGAAAATTCAAATCTTTGTAGCAAGTGGTTGCCTTAGAGCTTTTTATAAGAATGAAAAAGGTAAGGACCACACCTTACAATTTGCTACCAAAAATTGGTGGATTAGCGATTACATGACTTTGTTCAACAGTGAAAAAACACTACTCAGTATTGAAAGTCTTTCACATTCAAAAATTATAATAATAGAACAGTCACAACTTGAAAAATTATATTCCAAGTTTCCAGAATTTGGATTAAAACACAGCATAAACCTTCAAAATCGAATTGCAGCATTACAAAAAAGAATATTTGGACTACTGACAATGACCGCGAAGGAGAAATATGTGAAATTTGTCAAGGACTATGAAATATTCGAAAAAGTAATCCCAAATTATCAAATCGCTTCTTTTTTAGGAATTACACCAGAAAGCCTAAGCCGAGTCAGAAAGGAAATCACAAGTTACTGATTTCTTACCATAGATCAATTTATATTACAATCGGAACATAGATCTTTGTATTTCATAAATAAGTAGAATGGATTATATAGATCTGCTAAATAAGAGATACGCCACAAAAGCCATGAATGGTAAGGTGGCTCCTCAAGATAAAATTAATAAGATATTAGAGGCCATCCGGCTGGCTCCCACATCCAGTGGTTTGCAACCGTTTGAAGTCTTTGTTATTACGGACAAAGAAGTAAAATCTAAAATAAAGGAGATTGCATGGAATCAATCCCAAGTAACGGATTGCTCACATCTATTGGTATTTGCTGCATGGGATCACTATACTGCTGATAGGATAAACCATATGTTTGATTTAACCAATGAAATCCGGGGATTTAAAAATGAAGGCTGGGAAAATTATCGGCAACAATTATTAGCTACTTATCCACAAAAAGATCCTCACAAAAATTTCGAACATGCCGCTCGTCAAACGTACATAGCTTTCATGTCAGCCATTACTCAAGCAGCCTTGGTCGGCCTCGATAGTACACCTATGGAAGGCTTTGATTCTACTGCATTGGATAGCATATTAGGACTTAAAGAAAAAGGCCTGAGAAGTACTTTACTGCTCCCTGTCGGTTATCGAGATGGAGAAAAGGATTGGTTAATTAACCTAGCAAAGGTGAGAAAGCCAATGAAAGAATTAGTAAATTATATTTAAAGAAAAACAAAAGTCATGTTGAAAAAGCTATTTGGTATTGCTCCAAAACTAGAACCAGATGGATCTTACAGTCCTTCAAAGGTAGCACTTAAAATAGGAGTTGCTGATAAAACAGATTATGAGAACATTTCCTATCAAAAGTACAGTGGTATTAAGAATAAGATCTTAGTAATCTGTACCGAAGATAAGAACCTAAAAATGAAAAATGGCAAGTATTTTTCTACGGGTAACCATCCTGTGGAAACCTTACTTCCTATGCTTCATTTACGAAATGCAGGTTTCGAATTCGAAATTGCAACGCCAACAGGGAAACCAGCAATTTTTGAAATGTGGGCCTTTCCCAATAAAGACGAACATGTTAATGCTATTTACCAAGAACTTGAATCAAATTTTGAAAAGCCACGAAGCCTTTCAGATTTTATAAACAAATCCTTCAACCAGTCAGATGACTTTGCAGCTGTTTTTATCCCTGGTGGCCATGGAGCTATGATTGGTATTCCTGAAGATAGGAATGTTGCTAAAATACTTAGGTGGGCAAATGAAAAAGAATTATTCACCATAAGTCTATGCCACGGACCCGGAGCATTCCTTTCAACCACACTAGACAATAAAGAATTTCTATACAGAGGTTACAACTTAGCCGTATTCCCTGATTCAGTCGACAACCAAACACCTTTAATGGGGTACCTGCCTGGCAAAATGCCTCACGGTTTAAGTGAAAAATTAAAATCTCTTGGGGCAAACTTAATGAATACAAAAATGGACAAAACCGTTTGTGTCGATAGAAAATTAATTACTGGGTCAAGTCCACTAGCATCTAATGAACTTGGGAAATTGGCTGCAACAGAATTATTAAAATCATTGTCGTAATGTAACTTAGAAAAATGGAATGAGAATACTAATAACAATCTTGGTTTAACTAATTCTCTTTAGTTTAATCTAATGGCAAAGTAGGATACTTTCAACTAAGAGATTTCTTAATGGTGCAAAAAAAGAGGAACCCGCAGCAGCGAACTCCTCTCACTAATCAAAATATTACCTAAAACTTATTTGTCTCCTGCTGGAGGTTTAGGGGCATTAGGTGACTGCACTTTTGGTTTTTGTTCTTGCTGCTTAGGTTGTGGTTTTACAATTTGCGCAGCCAGCGGTTTATTGTGACCGCTAGACTTGTCCAGGTCTTTATTCTGGACTAAGGCCTCTGGAAGACTCATACCGCTCTGCTCTAAGAAATCATTAAGCTGTGGCATCATTCCGTAAAGTCCCTGCACAAAGTTACTGACTCCTGTGCCACTCCCACTATCGTACACCACAACTTTATCTATTTCAAGATCCTTAATAGCCGAAGTCTGTATCTGAGCCAATTCTGCCAGCCTTTCTATCATCAGATATCCAATAGCACTTTGAGGATCACCATTAGAGGCATCTACTAGCTTTTTGAATCCTTCCGCCTGCTTAGTTAATAAGGCCTCTTGTCCTTGTGCTTGGGCCATGTACTTGGCCAAGATAGCATCCGCCTCACCTTTTGCTGTCTCTCTTTGTCTTTCTGCTTCTGCCTGAGCAGCTATGACCATTTTCTGCTTTTCTATATCTGCCTCCACGACTTCATCTGCTTGCCTCTTAGCGAGCTCCATTTTTGCTCTTGCTGTTTCTGCAGCTTGCTCCGCTACATAGGCCTCTTGGAGGGCTTTGGCAGCAGCTACCTTTCTAGCAGCAGTTGCTTTCCTATCTGCTTCAGCTACTTCTATATCTCTTGCAGCATTGGAGTTGGCGATTTTGATACTGGCAGTATTACGACCTTCTGTGGCGATAGCACTAGCGTCTGCCTCCCCTATCTCAGCGACAGAGTTGGCTTGTGCGATGCTGACTCTTTGCTTTTGTAAGGCTTCTGCTTCTCCTATTTCCGCTAGACTTAGATTGTCTGCAACTTTTACCCTTTGCTGCTGACTAGCGACTGCTTCTCCTATTTCTGCTCTACTATTGGCATCGGCTACCTTGACCCTTTGGTCTTGCTCAGCTTCTGATTGTCCTATCGCACCAGTCCTGTTTTCGTTAGCCACTTTTACTTTTGCATCATTGATGGCTTTAGCAGCAGCTTCCCGACCTAGCGCCTGGATATAGCCAGACTCATCTTGGATATCTGTAACGTTTACATTGATTAGTTCTAGGCCTATTTTATTTAACTCGTTACCTACGTTCCTATAGACAGACTCTACAAACTTGTCTCTATCTGTATTCAGTTCTTCTATATCCATGTTAGCAATTACCAGACGCATCTGCCCCATAATAATATCATGCGCTAGCGCTCTGATGGACGGCTGATCTAAACCCAGTAATCTTTCTGCTGCTGCTATCATCAGATTGGGTTTGTTACTAACTCCTACTGTAAACTGCGCAGGCACTGATACCCTAATATTTTGCTTGGATAAGGCATCTTGTAAGTTGACGTCTATACTAATAGGTGTCAGGTCAAGATATCTATAATCCTGTATGACGGGCCAGACAAAAGTGGCACCTCCTGCATAACATCGTGCGGACTGCTCTCCACCCGTCTTTCCATAGACAACTAAAATCTTATCAGAGGGACACCTCCGATATCTGCTGACAAAAAATACTAAAAGAAGTAGGCAAAGAAATATTACAAAACCTACAATTGCTAAATACTCCATGTGATTCGTTTATATGATTGATTGATTACTTATCTTTTTCAACTATAACATAGTCTCCGTCTACTTCTACAACTATTACTTTCTCTCCAGTGGGTATCAACTCAGTAGCCTTCGCTTTGAGCTCTCTTTTAGCTCCCCTGATATCTATAACTACAATACCACTTCCTTCATTTCCTGGAATCTTCAGATAGACACTACCCTTCGCTAACAATGCATCAGACATGTTCCAGTTAACATTTTCCTCATTTCTGAGTAGCAACTTGAATAAATAATTAAGGATAAAAAATGCGACCACTCCAGAAAGCAAGCCTATCGTCAATGCAAAGCCTGGATGCTTATTAGTCACTAACAAAACTTTCATGACCCATGAACCTACTGAGACAAAAGTCAGGAAGCCTTTTATTAAGCCTATACCGCCTGCATCAGTATCTATATCAGTAGAACCCACTTCTACATCTAGCTCCAAGCCTCCTAGTAGAGATAAAAGAAAAAGCAACACCAGCACCCCTCCTGCAATAATGGAGACCCATGTGAGAATCGTGATCATAGCTTTTGTTTAGTTAGTTAATTCTGTGCTGTAAAAAACATCTACAGCTTATCAAGATAAACAATAATAAACTGAATCTAAGTTTCATAGCTATTAAATGCTGGTCGGATAAATTTTAACCTTAATCGATAAAGTAGTGAGTTTAGAACTTACATCACTTTAAAACCAGAAGAATACATCCCGCTAATTACAACTACTTCTATAGAAGAAAATTATATCACTCTGTTTGCTACTGACTGGGAGACATCTGTTGCATCTCCGTACCAGTCCAACTCTACTTGCACAACACCTGGCACTTTACCTACCTCTAGACTGCCCATCTTTTTCTGATACCCTAGCGCATTGGCTCCATTGATAGTTGCCCATCGTAATAAATCTTCAATCGGAACATACGATTGCATTTTCCTGATGGTCTTGATTTCTTCCCAGATACACAGTTGCCAGTTAGACATAATGCTATCTGTACCTATTGTCATCTTTGCACCTGCATCTAGGAAGAGCTGATAATTAGGCAAGCGATTTTCTATATAGAGATTAGCATTAGGGCAGGTCGCCCAATACGTCCCGTCTGACCACTCCTGAGCAGCAGCTAGGTCTGCTCTTGTAGTCAATGTATTATGTACAAAGAGATTTCTTTTTTTAGGTGTTAAGTTCGCCAAGGTATAGTGCATAGAATTACTACCAGTAGGCTGGAATCCATCTAGGTCCAATCCAAAGCCTTTGAAAAAATCTGGAAAGCCGCCTGAGCCATCCTGAAACATTCTGATTTCATCTTTTGTCTCAGAATTGTGGATACTGATAGTAGCGTTAGCAGGGTTGGCCCGATTTATAAAATCAAAAAGGGCTGGCGTTACAGAATACGGTGCATGAGGGACCATGCTTTTTTTATTACCATTCCCTTCTGCTTGGTCTCTTAAGACAGGCCTATATTGCTCTATGGTTGCAACAGTATTAGCTGGTTGCATCATATCGAATAGTTCTACAAAGGTGTAGTACGAAATAGGAGAGCTGGCTTTAGTCTTTGCTGTGTCTGATTTATTAGAGATATCCCCTACTGCCTGAATGCCTGAACGCCACATAGCGGCATCCGCTTCTGCGATGGCCTGCATGACAATAGTCTCTTCAAAATCTCTGAGCTGAACAACGTTCTTTATAAAAGGAATCAGCTTGGTTCCAGTCGCGCAGAGCCCCTTCATGTGAGACAACTCTAAGTGACAATGAGTATTGATAAAACCAGGTAGCAGGATACCAGTAAAGCTTTCTAAATCTGAACTGGCAAAATCCGATCGGGTTCCCAGCTTATGAATAACACCATCATCATCTATGGCTAAGACACCTTCTTTTATAGGTGCAGCAGAGATAGGAAAAATATAATCAGCCGTAAGATATCTCACAGTATCAGGCTTATAGATCAGAAGTGATCAAGCCACTCTTGAGTCGAGGAAGAAACCAGGTGCTTTTGGGCGGTAAGGTTTTTTTCTGATCTGCCAGCGCAGTCAGTTCCTTCATAGCTACAGGATATATACAGATGCCTATTCCATTGGTACACTTATGTGCAGCACTTTCTATTTTAGTCAAAGGCAGTGTGCCTCCGAAATAACTTATTCTAGTATCAATTCGTACATCATGTATCCCTAATATTTCTCCGAAAACATACTTATTGATCAGAGCACTATCTAGTAATACATTATTCTTGCTTTTCTTAAGGTACTTTTCTCTCCACTTAAGCTTATACCATTGTCTATCTAGATAAATAGTAACTTGATGTTTTTTCTTAGGCTTTGTTGGCTGAGCCAATTTAGATATTTCAAAATACTTAGAAAGACCGATAATGAATTCTGGCAAGGACATAATTTGGCTTATGTCTACCATTCTATTGTAGTCACATATTTTGAGCTGCGAAAAAGGAAAGTATGCGGTATACAGCGCTTTATATTTTTTCGCCTCAGCTCCTAATTGCTTACTCTCACTGAGAATTTTAACAGTAGTGGAACGATGATGACCATCTCCGATATATGCCTTCTTTACCTTGGAAAACAACTGAATCAGCTCAGCCATAGTATCCTGATCTGAAATTTTCCAGACACGATGTCGCTCCCCACTCTGCTCAAAAGTGACATCCAAGATCGTTTTCTTTCTTGTGGTAGCTTTCAGAATACTGTCTATACTCTTATTAGATTTAAAACCTAATAAGACGGGTTTCACTAGGGCTTTTCTCTGTAAAAGCAAGTGCATCATTTGCTGTTCCTTAGTCGCTAGTGTTTTCTCGTGTTTTAATATTTTATGATTCGCCATTTCTTTGACATCAGTCAGAGAGAGTAGACCAGTGTGAGTAGCATCTTTGGTTTTGATCTGTAGAACAAATAGACATTCTTTATCAAGATCTGTATAGATATTATTCTCTTTGTACTCTCTGTACTGAGCTTTGATGGACCCAAAAAAGGATTTCGGAGATGTAACCAATTCTACCTTGGGATGTGAGCCCTTAAAGGGATATATTCTCATGTAATAAATTTCATTTAGTCGATAACTCAATAATAGTAAATAGATTGATATTAGTCCTAATAGATTGTAGCTAATCAGGCAAAAAGCATCTTTTGGCAAGTTTTATGATAATTAGCTAACTTTGTATTACTTATGACGATATACAGAAATACGAGTACCGTAACCACGACACCTCTGGGTGACTGATAGTCTTGTGTTCTACAAAATATAAGCCCTGTCAGTAATGCTGTACAGGGCTTTTTCTATTTATATGAAGTATATCATCATATTATAATTTATTTTAATATGAATTTTTATTTTAGAGGTGTAAATAAGAACTATGATAAATATTAAATTTCCAGATGGCAATGTCAGACAGTATGAAGCTGGCTCATCAGCAATGGACATAGCTAATTCCATAAGTGAAGGGCTAGCAAGAAATGTACTATCAGCTACCGTCAATGGAGACCACTGGGACGCCAACAGACCTATTAGTTCTGATGCGGATCTCATGCTACATACCTGGAAAGATGAGGCAGGCAAATATGCCTTTTGGCATTCCTCTGCACACATCATGGCAGAAGCACTAGAAGCTCTTTTTCCTGGAATCAAATTTGCCTTTGGTCCTCCGATCGAGAATGGGTTCTATTATGATGTAGACACAGGTGACAAACCTCTCACACCAGCTGACTTTTCCAAGATAGAGCAGAAAATGATAGAGCTGGCTCAACAAAAAAATGAGTTTGTCAGAACAGAAGTTTCTAAAGCAGACGCTACTCAATATTTTACAGAAAAAGGAGATGAGTATAAAGTTGAGCACATAGAAAGTCTGGAAGACGGTTCTATCAGTTTCTATAAGCAAGGAAACTTTACCGATCTATGTAGAGGACCACACATCCCTCATACTGGATATATCAAAGCTGTCAAGGTCATGAGCCTAGCAGGCGCATACTGGAAGGGTGATGAAAGTAGAAAACAGCTCACAAGGGTATATGGTATCACTTTCCCTAAACAAAAAGAGCTAAAAGCTTATCTCCACATGCTGGAAGAAGCAAAAAAGCGGGATCACAGAAAACTGGGCCAAGAGATGGAACTCTTTATGTTTTCCGAAAAAGTAGGATCGGGCCTTCCTATCTGGTTACCGAAAGGGACACAAGTACGTGAGAGACTGCAAGCCTTCCTGAGAGGAGAGCAAGAAAAACTCGGTTATAAGATGGTCGTCACACCGCACATAGGAGGTAAGGAACTCTACATGACTTCTGGCCACTACGCTAAGTATGGAGAAGATAGTTTCCAGCCTATAAAAACGCCAAGAGACGGCGAGGAGTTTTTACTCAAGCCGATGAACTGTCCACATCACTGTGAGATTTTTGGACATCGTCCACGGTCATACAAAGAGTTACCTCTAAAGATAGGTGAATTCGGTACTGTATATAGATATGAGCAAAGTGGAGAGCTACATGGTCTTTCTAGAGTGAGAGGTTTTACTCAGGATGATGCACATATCTTTTGTACTACTGACCAACTTAAAGAACAGTTTCTAGAAGTGTTGCATCTGACAACACATGTATTGAATAAGATGGGTTTTGAAGAATTTACTGCTCAGATTTCTCTACGAGATCCTGATAATCCTGATAAGTATATCGGGTCTGATGAGAACTGGGATGCAGCAGAGTCTGCAATTATCGAGGCAACAAAGGAAGTGGATCTGCAAACAAAGACTGAGCTCGGAGAAGCAGCCTTCTACGGACCAAAACTGGATTTCATGATCAAAGATGCACTGGGTAGAAGATGGCAGCTGGGAACCATTCAGGTAGATTACAATCTGCCGGAAAGATTTGAACTAGAATATATTGGTTCTGATAATCAGTCGCACAGACCAGTCATGATACACCGTGCACCATTCGGCTCTATGGAAAGATTTATGTCGATATTGATAGAGCATACTGCAGGCAAGTTTCCATTATGGTTGACGCCAGAGCAGTACGTGCTGATACCTGTAGATAATAAGTTCTTATCTTATTGCGAAGAGGTGAAAATGGAACTAGCTAAGCATGACATCCGTGGCTTTATAGATGAAAGAAACGAAACCATAGGCAAGAAGATAAGAGACAACGAAGTCGCTAAGATTCCTATCCTTCTCATCGTCGGCGAAAAAGAAATAGAATCTAAGGGAGTGGCCGTACGGATGCAAGGAGAAAAAGGAGATCAGGGTACAAAAAGTATTGCAGATTTCGTGCAGTACTTCCAAGAACTGCTCTAAGAGCAACTAGCCTGAATAGTTTTTAATCTTTCGCTGGCCGGAATCTAAAAGTGGTAAGACATGTTTATTCCTGTACCGGAATAGTACAGTGAGATGTACTCTTGCATAGTATTTACATGCCCGAGCTCTTTTGCTTCACAAGGGAAACATATTCTTGCAAAACTACCAGCTCTTACAAAATGCTCACCCAAAAGCGAACCAACAAAAGCAGCAGAGGTAGCAACGAACCCTGCAAATACAGCTTTCTGACCAGCATCATAATCTCCCCAACTATTATCTTTAATCTCTTCTTGCGAAGCAATATAAGCTACCATACCTACCCAAGCTAGGCCCGTACCCCAAGCTAGCTTTCTCAACTTGAGACTCTTTCTAAATTTATCTTGTGCCAGCTGATCATCCACCATTAATTCTAAGATCTCATCTTTATTGAGCTTCTTATTATCGTGAATTCTAAAAATATTTTTGATATTTGATCTATACGCAAACTGTCAATTTAAACTAATTCTGATTATCCAGCCCACCCTTCTCTATCCAGACTTCTATACTGTATAGCTTCTGCTAAATGTTCTATCTTAATATCACTGCTTCCACCAAGATCTGCGGATGTTCTTGCCACCTTCAGTATTCTATCATAGGCCCTTGCTGATAACTGAAGCTTGGTCATTGCCGTCTTAAGTAGAGTCTGCCCGGCACTACCTATCTGGCATACTTCTCTTACCATCCGAGAAGACATTTGAGCATTGGCATGAATATCTTTCATGTCTTTAAATCTCTCTGTCTGTATCTCTCTTGCTTTTACTACACGTTTAGCAATGTCTTCACTAGTGACATCAGCAGGCTGATATTCTGCTAACTCATCATAAGATACTGGTGTCACTTCTACATGTAAGTCTATTCTATCTAGCAAAGGTCCTGAGATCTTAGTAAGATATTTTTTCACTACTCCCGGACCACAGACACATTCTTTATCTGGATGATTATAGTAGCCACAAGGACAAGGATTCATAGAAGCAACTAGCATAAAGGAGGCAGGATACTGCACAGTCACTCTTGCCCTAGAAATAGTCACTTTCCTTTCTTCCATAGGCTGGCGCAAGACCTCTAGCACTGATCGCTTGAACTCTGGCAACTCATCTAAGAAGAGTACGCCATTGTGCGCCAAAGAAATTTCTCCTGGATTGGGATTAGAGCCACCTCCTACCAGTGCCACATCACTTATCGTATGATGCGGGGAGCGAAAAGGTCTCTGCGTCACGAGCGAAGCTTCCGCTCCCAAGAGTCCTGATACAGAATGGATCTTAGTTGTCTCTAAGGCTTCGTATAGATCCAAGGGTGGAAGTATAGAGGGCAGTCGTCGCGCCAGCATCGTCTTACCCGCGCCGGGTGGTCCTATAAGTATAACGTTATGTCCGCCCGCCGCTGCTATCTCTAGTGAGCGCTTAATGTTTTCTTGACCCTTGACATCAGAAAAGTCTTCAGTGTAATCATTAAGCTGATTCTTGAATTCATCTCTGGTGTCGTACTCATATGGGATGATATTGGGTTGGCCCTCCATTATCGAAATGGCATCTATCAGGTTTTTGACACCATAGACGGTTAGTCCATCTACTATAGCGGCTTCTCTTGCATTTTGATAAGGGACTATAAGCCCTTTCATTTTTTCTTTGCGGGCTTGGATAGCGATAGGGAGGGCCCCTTTTATTGGCCTAAGAGAGCCGTCTAGTGCTAGCTCCCCTATGACCATATACTTGTCTAATTTATCACTTGCAATCTGCTTAGTAGCAGCAAGGATTCCTAAGGCTATAGGTAAGTCATACGCAGAACCTTCCTTCCTGATATCGGCGGGGGCAAGGTTTACGACTAGCTTGAGGCGCGGCATCTTGAAACCTATGTTTTTGACAGCGGCTTCTATTCTTTGGAATCCTTCGGAGACAGCTTTATCAGGGAGGCCCACTAGAAAAAACATCTGTTTGCCTGCTGCGACTGTGCCACCAGCATTGACCTCTACTACGATTCTTTGTGCTTCTACACCTTGGACAGCTGATGCGTATGTTTTTACGAGCATGTTTTTGTTTGTGGGATTAGTGAGCTATTACCATGACTAAGATACAAAATGGTCAATCAATGTTAGCTTAGGTGTTAACAGACTATTTTTAATAGGGGTAATTCAATTATCTATTGTCTTATGTATACCGGATGAAATGTCTGGTATGCCGATCAATTTCTTCTAGATTTACAAAATCAGATAGAATAAAGCTTGCTACAGGGTGGCGAGCTTTTTTTTGTTCTTACTACTCATCAGCCCAGTTTCTCACCTTAGAATTGAACCTAATTCATACTGCAAGATTGTATAAATAAGATAATTTTGTGACAATGATAAAAACTGATATACTGATCATAGGAGCAGGACCTTGTGGCCTTTTTACTGTCTTTGAAGCAGGTCTCCTGAAGCTAAAGTGCCATCTGGTAGATGCCTTACCACAGATAGGTGGACAACTCAGCGAAATCTACCCTAAAAAGCCTATCTATGATATACCAGGCTACCCTTCCATTCTGGCTGGCGATCTAGTAAAAAATCTAGAAGAGCAGATAGCGCCTTTCCATCCAACTTTCACCTTGGGCGAACGAGCAGAATCCATAGAACGAACAGGAGAAAAAGAATTTACCTTGACTACTAATAAAGGGACAGTTATACAAGCACCAGTTATTGCGATAGCTGGAGGGCTGGGTTCCTTCGAGCCACGCAAGCCGCCTATAGAAGGGATCGCTCAGTTCGAAGACAAAGGAGTGGACTACATGGTAAGGGACCCTGAAAAATTTAGAGGTAAAAGATTACTAATAGCTGGTGGTGGGGACTCAGCCTTAGACTGGACAATAGAACTTGCTGATATCGCCTCAGAAGTGACTCTCATACACAGAAGAAATAGTTTCAGAGGTGCACTGGACAGTGTGGACAAAGTAATGGCCCTCGCAAAGGAGAATAAAGTCAATCTGATTACTGAAGCACAAGCTATTGGTGTCAAAGGGAATGGTAGCTTAAAAGAAGTCATCATCAAGAGTAAAGCCAATGGGGAATTTGCTAAAGAGGTAGATAACTTTATTCCCTTGTTTGGCCTGACACCAAAGCTAGGACCTATTGCTGACTGGGGCTTGGCTATTAATAAAAGTGCGGTGGAAGTAAGCACCTTAGATTACAGCACCTCAGAGCCAGGTATCTATGCTATAGGAGATATAAACACCTACCCGGGAAAACTAAAATTAATTCTTTGTGGTTTCCATGAGGGAACTATGATGGTCCAATCTGCATTCAAGTATATATATCCAGATCAAAAGCTGAGTTTTAAGTACACAACTGTAACTGGTATAGCAGGATTACCAAATGAGTAGTAAACTCTGATTAAGCTCTGGGTTGAATAATTTGACAATATGCCAAATTGAATAAGTGAACCTAACCATCAGGTGTGGCATAATTAAATAACAAATGACAAGCGATAACAATATTATCACTTTAAAGGTAACTGACCGAGAAGGGCTTGTACACAAGCTAGAGGCACCCACTGACATGAATCTCAATATTATGGAAGTCCTCAAGTCCTACGAACTGCCAGTGGAAGGCACTTGTGGAGGGATGGCCCTTTGCGCTTCTTGCCATTGCTATGTAGAATCTGACCATGCTCTACCTGAGCAGTCGGCAGACGAAGAAGATATGCTAGACCAAGCTTTTTTTGTAGAAGACAATTCTAGATTGAGTTGCCAACTCCGCATTAAAGAAGAGCTGGACGGAATTGAAATAAAATTAGCCCCAGTCTCTTAAGTTCTCACTCTATTTATAACCTTAAACAAAAAAAAGGGTTGGAACTCTTCTGCCCCAACCCTTAACTAACTTTGCAATAAGTTAAGTATTAATCTACCCACTCGTTAGTGGCGTTATTCCAATATCTAAAGCCAGGTAAGCCATTAGTTTTATTAGATCCATCATCTAGATAAAATCCTCTACCTGCTGTACTTGGCGGCGTGCTAAGCATTTCTATGTTATATATTCCTGGTGGAGCACTTGGGCCTTGTGGGCCAGTAGCACCATCAGCAGCAGATGGGCCATTAGGCCCTGCTGGGCCTTGAGGACCTTGAGGACCACTTGGGCCTTGAGGACCCTGGGGACCTTGAGGACCTTCGTCTGGACCCTGAGGGCCTGGATCACCTTTTGGACCCATGATTCCTCCACCTATGCCATCTAAGCCCGCAATGCCTTGAGGACCTGCAGGGCCAGGGAGACCTTGATCACCTACATCACCACTAGGACCAGTTGCACCTGATGGGCCTTGGGGGCCAGCAGGGCCCTTTGGCCCTGGAACTCCTGTATTGTTCGGACTATCAGGACCAGGGTCACCTTGCGGTCCTGCTGGCCCTGGAACTCCTAGACTAAGACCATTAGGGCCTTTATCGCCTATCGCACCTGCCGGACCCTGTGGCCCTTGTGGACCTTGTGGACCTGTAGGACCTTGCACAGGGTTCCCGCCTGTATCTACACCATCAGGACCTGCTGGACCTTGTGGTCCTTGTGCACCCTGTGTACCTGCCGGACCCTGTGGTCCTTGTGGTCCTGTAATTCCTGTACCTGATTCTAAGGCTACAAAAGCATAAGGAACAGAAACCAACTCTACAGTTCCTATGAAAGTATAATTAGTACCTCCATTCACATCCATAGCTATAGTTGCAAAGTGACTATCACTACCCCAATCCACAATTGAAAGAGATTGAGAAGTAGACCCTCGACCTATTTCGAAAGTAACATGGCCTAAATCTGTACTTGTGACATTATGAGTTTCAGTATACTCTAAATTACCACTAGTAGCAGAACCAGATTGTACATCAACCTGAATGCTCACATCTTGATTTGCAACGATAGCTCCATTAGCATCCATAGCTATTGCTTGGAAACTAAAAGCTTGTGGTAGTTGTGCCTGTAATGTTCCTACCAGTAACGATGCTAAAAATATTATATAATTAATTTTCATGATTTCTAAATTTTAATAATTAAAGATCTATCCAATTAGCACCATCCCAGTATCTAAATCCTGGAGTACCATCATCAGTGTTCGTCCCATCATCTAAATATATATTCAAGCTAGCTCCAGGTGCAGGAACTTGGCCAGTCATAGTAGTGGAATAGGGTACACCTGGAGCTCCTTGGGCACCTAGAGCACCATTTTGACCAAGTGGACCTGCTGGGCCAGTTGGGCCTTGAGGACCTTGAGGTCCTTGAGGTCCTTGTGGACCCTGTGGACCTTGTGGACCACCATTTGGTCCAGGAGGACCCTGTGGACCCTTAGGTCCTACTTCATTAGAAGGAGGACCATCGGCTCCTCTTGGTCCGGGAGGACCTTGTGGACCTTGTGGACCTTGTACACCTTGGGGTCCCTGAAATCCTTGCGGTCCAGTTGCACCAGGTGCACCTGGAGGACCTTCTGGACCCATATTGCCAGAGGAATCAGAACCTGGAAAACCTGTTTCTCCTTTTGGACCTTGTTCACCTGGAACTCCTCCATCAGGACCCGCTGGGCCTGTTGCCCCTTTAGGACCTTGAGGACCTTGTACTCCTGCTGGACCTTGTACTCCTGCAGGACCTTGACCACCTCCTGCACCTTGAGGGCCAGCAGGGCCTTGAGGACCTTGAGGTCCATTTGGACCGGCTGCACCTTGTGATCCAGGTCTTCCAATAAACAGAACGTCATCTGCGCTGTCTACATACAATGCATAAGGAACAGATAATAATTCTACAGTTGTAGAATAAGAATAGTTAGTGCCTCCATACTCATCTAATTCTACTTGTAGAAAATAACTATTTGCAGACCAGTTTATATCAGAAAAACAACATACTATTTCTGTTCCTCTACCTACATCTACAGCAAAATGGCCTATACCACTTGTCGTAGTTGTATGAGTTTCTTGATAGATAACGGCACCATTAGCACTGCCTTCTTTTATTGAAAATTGTATACCTATATCATTATTTGCCAGAGCAGCTCCTGCATTATTTACAGCTATACCTTGGTAGCTAAATGCTTGGGGGGCTTGGCTATAAGCTAGTGTAGCAAGGCACACTAACATTATTAAAATTAATTTTTGCATATCTATTAAATTGATATTATTTAAAATAATTAGACAGTTAGAACAAATCTACCCAACTAGAACCATCATAGTATCTGAACCCAGGCTGACCATCAGATCTAGTAGATCCATCATCTAGATAAACATCATGTTGATTAGGATTACTTGGAACAGTTGATCTCATGTTCATTAAAGGAAGACCACTAGCACCTTGAGGACCTGGCGCACCAGTTGCGCCATTAGGACCCGGATTCCCTGCTGGCCCTTGAGGACCTTGTGCACCCGATGCTCCTTGAGGACCTTGTGCACCCTGAGGACCTTGGGGACCATCTGGATCTCCTGCTGGACCTGGATCTCCTTGTTCACCAGGAGGACCTTCTGTACCTCCATCTTTACCAGCAGGGCCTGCTAGGCCTAGAGGACCTTGAGGACCTTGAGGACCAAATGGACCCGTAACACCTCTAGGACCTGGAGCACCATCAGGACCAGGATCACCAGCTGGACCATCTGGACCTGCACCTTTTCCTTGTGGACCTCTTGGACCCTGAGGACCTGTTGGACCTTTAGGGCCGTCTAAGCCTCCTGGATCCCCTGCTGGACCCTGTGGACCAGCAGGACCTTGTGGACCTTGTGGGCCCTGTGGACCTTGTGCACCTTGAGGACCTTGTGTTCCACCCCCTGGAGCTGGAGCTCCTGCAGGACCTTGAGAGCCCTGAGGGCCTTGAGGACCACTGGGACCTTGAGGACCTCTGGAACCCCTAGGTCCGTATAAAGCTGTGCCGGCTGTAAATGCATATGGCACTGATAAGAATTCAGTATTACCAGCTACAGCATAGTCTGTTCCGCCATTTGGATCTATGGCAACTTCCAGATAATGGTCTCCAGTCGTCCAGTCTACATCAGCGAGCTCCCCTACTATCGGAGTACCTCTACCGACTTGAGCTTCGAATTCTCCATTAGCTCCTGTTGTAATGCTATGATTCTCTATATACGAGAAACTACCATTTACTTTATTGATAGTAAATAAAACTGTTATATCAGTAGAAGCGATTGCGTCTCCATTATCGTCGATAGCAACTCCTTGATATCTTATTGCATCTTGCGCAGTAAGAACACATACTGTTACTAGGCAAAAAACTAAAGTGTAAAATATTTTGTTCATGATGGTAAATTTATATTTTAACAATCTTCAGTGTCTTAGAACTCTTATTGTCCTTAGTCACTGTCATGAAATATGTACCTGGAATCAGATCAGTAAAATCTACTTGACCTGTACTGTCACCCAACTTAGCTGTTCGGATAGTCTCACCCATCAGATTTGTAAGATTGTAAATGTATTCTCCTTTAAACTCCGGTATCTCTATAGTCAACATATCTCCTGTAGGATTAGGATAAGCATTGACAACTTCAGTGAGCAAGTCATCTGTAGAAACACTTCCGACGACCGTGACATTCAGAAAGCCTTGAGATATCATAATCTCGCCATCTGTGATCTCCGTACTCATAGGCTCACCTATGGAGAGATAAAGTGCACCATCGTCACTCATGATAGATGACCCTGTGGAGGTGATCACATAAGAACTAATGGATTGGGAAAAAGCTCCTGTTGCTAAGAGCATACCCAACATGAAAAAGTAATATTTTTTCATCTTCTAATAATTTGATTAATTAAAATGATTAATAAGTATTTGTCGGCTTAGTACATACTATAATTTGACGAACTAATAAAAGTGCGCCAGCATAGATTACTTTTTTATACTTTTTTAGATTTTATATTCCAGACCGATGTTATAGTCTAATGCCTAGACCTAATCCAGCCATATAGGTATCAATGGAATTTTTCGAAGATCTAAATGTTAGATGTCGCTTACTATAATTTATCCCTCCGTTCAAAGACAGTCTACTTGTGACAGGATAACTAAGCTCAAGACCAAGTAGAAATTTAGGGCCTACTTTGTAGTCATTATCATTTTCTTGCGGTATGCCTAAGGCATCTAGTCTTATTATCTCGAGACTAGTTTTAAGATTAGCAGCAGCACCAACAGAAAGGTTGGCCCTAAGCTTTTTTAGCTTCATGGCATAAGTAACCATAACTGGTAAGTCTATAAATTCGTATCGATTATATTTATTAATTCTACGTTCTACTATTTCGTAGTAATCTTCATCATATTGTGCCGAACCAAAATTGACAACCGGATTGCCTTGGTCGTCCTCAGCAGCAAGACCTATTTCCTCTCCATCACCATCAATAATGTAATTGCCCTCCCATTGGAATTTTTCATACAATCTGTCCATTGACAAACCTATTGCCAATGAAAAATTGCTATAAAGTTCTTTATGCACAGAGATGCTAGTTGAGTAAGCTTCCATGCTCTTCCCTATTGATGGAGAGTTAGTTGCTATTCCACCATAAAACATAGCACTAATACCTATTAAGTCAAACTGTTTAGAGGGACTTATATAATAAGCTGAGTTCCAACTATCATCTAAAACGTCCTCTTTCGATTCAATATTTATCAATGAATTCACAAGTCTTAAACTTGAAATAGCACTAAGCTTCTCTGACAAAAAATTATTTTCTACAGATTTAGTGAATTGTACTTGATCGGTTGATCTTGATTTAAAGTTCGGAAAGAAAGCAGAACCAGTCTTTTCATGTAGTCTTAGATTGACTTCCTCCTTGGATACTGTACTAAAAGTTGAGGCATTTGTATTATTTAAAATATCCTCACCCAAAGAGCTGATCGATTTTATACTAACTAAATTTTGAGTATTTTTTCTTTGGTCTTTGGGATTTGATTCTTCGTTGTTGATTGAATTCGGACTACTGGTTTGTATCGCTTTTTTAGTCTCCCCTTCCTGAAGGCTAGCAAGGTCGTTAGTTGACGCAATTTTCTCATTAATATCTCTTCCCTCGCTGATCAATTCAGAAACTACTTGATCAGAATTATCAGAATTAATTAAAATGAAACTGAGACCTACCACAGCTATACAAGCAAAAGGCAACCAATAGAAAAAGAAACGCTTCTTTGGCTTTTGTTTATTGAGTATACCTTCCCATATCTCTTGAGGGTCTATCTTAGACTCATAACTATCGACATGGTTTTTTATAATATCGTTAATATCATTTTTCATGCTATCATGACTTTAGACAGATTGTTAAATTTAGTTTGCAACATCTTCTTAGCCCTGGAATATCTTGATCGAGAACTACTCGCCTCTATTGAAAGCTGAGCTGCTATTTCTTTGTGAGAATATCCTTCTACCGCATACAAAGCAAAGACTTGCCTATAACCATCTGGCAACGAAAAAACAAGGTCCATGATTTCTTGCTGAGTCATAACACTTATTGCTTGTGAGTCCACACCTCTGTCTATTACCATTGTCTCTATGCTGTGTTCCATTTTTCTGAACATTCTCTGATTCTTAGAAAGACAGATATTAATAATAATTCGTTTCATCCAAGAATAAAAGGCAGCCTCCTCATAGCCTTGAAACATTGAAATCTTTTGGTACACTAGTATGAAGGCATCTTGAAGAACATCTTTTGCATCCTCATCATTTTTCGAATAAATTTTGGCAACAGTTAACAACCTCGCAGAGAATAGATACACCAGCTCTTTGTAAGCTGACTGCTCTCCTTTTTTAAGTTGTTCTATTAGTATTGCCGTATCCATCTATGCTCTAAAAAACATTAATCATAATAGACAAGGTTAAAATCGATCATTTCTATATCAGACGTATGATCAGCGGGAAATATGTCAGAATCAGTCTCATCAATTTCTGGATTTGGCGACGGATTGAAAAATCTGTAACTATCAAAGCCATCATGAGACTCTCTTAGTACTTCACAGGTTCCAGATATACTAAACCCTTGCGATTCACATCTCAAAAGATAGTTCACAAGGTCAGAGCCTTCTATCACTACAAATGCACCTGATAAATAAACTATATCATTTTGATTTTCATTAACAATTTTAGGATTGAAGATCGTTTTTTTGTTAGAAGAAGTTATTGTCCTTACTGTCCATGAATGCCTAACCTCATTTTTAAGTTGATCAGCCCAATTCATATGACTAAATGAAAAATCATATCCTGACTGTACAGAATGACATAATGGGATCTGCTGCAAGTCAATTCTTTCTGTTATACTAAGCGATATTTTTTCACTTGCATATTCATTCTCTAAATCAATGGCAACCATAGAAATTATAGAATCAGTGCAACTAGTACTGAAGGGTAGATCAAACTCCCCATTATGCGTATTGATCATAAACTTGGTACCACCTATATCTACTTTCATATAAGCATTTAATTTATTCGCACCATTACAATCTTTAATTACTCCTTTCACTTGCATCATGCCAGAACCAGTGCTAGGTAGATCCTGTAGACCTAATTTCTCACTAGATGGAAAGATGCCCAGATTCTTAGAAAGTGGCTGATTAGTACAAGTATGATCTACCTCAACGTCCAAATCTGAATTCATAGGTATCCTTGTTGTGAAATGACCGTTTTCATTTGTGTTCAGATATGATATATATCCAGTTTGAGAATCTAGTAGCTTTATTATTTTTCTTGCTAATAAATCTCCGTTAGAGATTAACGAAGCAGAAATTTCAACATGTGGACTAGGGAATCCACAAGCCCATACAGCGATTCTTTTTACCTCACCTACATATCTATTATTCTCTAAAATAGCAATGCCCTCCTCTATCCAGCTTCCATTTAGTTCATCAAAATACCAAAGTGAAATTTCATCTCGAGCAAAATCTAAAAGCTCATCAGGAATAGGAAAATTTATAGTAGCACTTTTATCTTTAGGTAAATCAATTCCTTGATCACTAATGTCTTCTATGCCTACTTTTAACATACTGAAGCAAGTTATCGCTTTGAAATCGCCTCCGCTATCGTAACCAGTAAGGTCACCTGGCATTTCTTTGGAATCATCCTTATCAGCTGGATTTATCCATTGTCCATATACATTAACTTTTCCATTATAAAGTTGAGACCCTTGAGATAAATAATTACCTCCTGGAAGTACTATGTATGCTTCATTTATGTCTATTCTACCTCCAACACTTGCATCAGTATCACTGAGAAAAGTTTTCGGGCTAAGTTGAATCTTGATAATGTTATCATCAGCGGCGTAAAACTTTTTTGATCCCTGAAAAAATCCATCCTTTATGACAGAGAGAAAACTTCCATCCTTATATAGTTCAATGTCTGTGAATGTAAACTTTCCATCAGCATCAGTTTGTGTCATCTCTTCATGATGACTTACAATTGCATCTTTGACTGCATCTTGGTTTTCATCTACAATGTAGCCGGTAACAGAACCAGTAATTACCTCTTCTGAAGGTCTTATAACAGTTACTACGTTAGTTTCATCCAGACCCTCTTTCTGACAGGATCCGATCATTAGTGCTAACATTGGTATTATAATACAGTACTTTTTCATTTTCTTAGAAATCTTCATGATTAATCTAGATTATGCAAAGTTGTTACTAGCAAATTTGATATCTAACAAAAGTGTTGCAACAGAAGGTAAGATTTTTCATTATTTGTTTTTCTAGCTTAAAATAAGGAGTTTAGTCAAGAAGTATAATACCCTATTCCAGCCAATACCAACAAAAAAAGGCCAATTCGAAGTGAATTAGCCTTTTCCTTTGATTTAGATTTATGTTATGCCCTATTTATTAGAATTGAACCTTTTACTCACTTCTTCCCAATTTATAACGTTGAAGAAAGCTTGCACATAATCCGGTCTTTTGTTCTGATAATTAAGGTAATAAGCATGTTCCCACACATCTAGTCCCAATATAGGTGTTCCACCACATCCTACTCCTGGCATTAGAGGGTTATCCTGATTAGGAGAAGAGCAAACTTCCACCTTTCCACCTGGATGAACACATAACCATGCCCATCCACTACCAAATCTAGTACCTGCAGCCTTAGCAAATTTCTCCTTAAATCCATCAAAAGAGCCACATGCAGCATTAATAGCATCAGCTAGTTCTCCAGATGGCTTACCTCCTCCCTTAGGACTCATGACAGACCAGAATAGTGAGTGGTTATAGTAACCCCCTCCGTTATTTCTGACTGCATTATTTTTCATATCTAAGTTCTTCAATATATCCTCAATACTCTTCCCCGATAAATCAGTGCCTTCTATTGCTGCATTAAGTTTTTTAGTGTAACCTGCATGATGTTTACCATGATGGATTTCCATTGTCCATGAATCGATATGTGGCTCTAATTCATGATGTCCATAAGGCAAGTTAGGTAGTTCGAATGTCATCTTTGTTTGCTTTAATTAGTTTAAAATCTATAATATATAACTCTCATAAAGATAAGAAGTTCACTTACAGCAAGATGATTAAATTTGTTATTTTATTCTAGATCAAGTTTAATCAAACAATATGAAATATAGACAGGAAAAAGATTCGATTGGGAATGTTAATGTACCTATCAAACAATATTGGGCAGCACAGACTCAGCGATCCAGTGAAAACTTTAAAATAGGAGGCCAAAAAATGCCTATAGAAGTCATAAGAGCTTATGCAATCCTGAAAAAAGCTGCAGCACAAACTAATGCACAATTAAAAGTCCTATCAAGACCAAAAGCAGTTTTGATTGGAAAAGTATGCGATGAGATTCTTACAGGAAAATTAGATAATGAGTTTCCGCTTGTTGTGTGGCAGACAGGATCTGGCACTCAGACTAATATGAATGTAAATGAAGTTATAGCTAACCGAGGTCATGTTTTAAGAAAAGGAAAACTGACTGATAAGAAGAAATATCTACATCCTAATGACGATGTCAATAAATCGCAATCTTCAAATGACACCTTCCCTACTGCGATGCATATAGCAGCGTATCAAAAGCTAGTAGGTACAACTCTTCCAGGACTCAAAAAATTAAAAAAGGAATTCGAAAAGAAATCTAAAGCTTATAGTAAAGTTGTCAAGATAGGAAGGACACATTTTATGGACGCTACTCCTGTAACTCTAGGTCAAGAACTTTCTGGCTATGCTACTCAATTAGAATTTGGTATTAAAGCTATTGAAAACAGCCTTTTACATCTCAAACAGTTAGCCATAGGAGGAACAGCTGTGGGCACTGGTCTCAATACACCTAAAGGGTATAGTAGACTAGTAGCAAAAAAAATAGCCTCACTTACCAAACTACCCTTTGTAAGTGGTAAGAATAAATTTGAAGGACTGGCTGCACATGATGCAATAGTAGAGGCGCATGGCGCACTGAAGACCGTAGCTGTCTCTATGATGAAAATTGGAAATGATATTCGCATGCTCGCTTCAGGACCAAGATGTGGGATCGGAGAGATAATCATTCCTGCTAACGAACCAGGTTCTTCCATTATGCCAGGCAAAGTCAACCCTACTCAAGCAGAAGCTTTGACAATGGCCATGGCGCAAGTTATAGGTAACGATGTAGCTATCAATGTAGGTGGAATGAGCGGACACTTTGAGCTGAATGTATTTAAACCGATGATGATATTTAACTTTCTTTTTTCAGCACAATTAATTGGAGACGCTGCAATCAGTTTTTGTGACAATTGTATTAAGGGACTGAAACCTAACAAAAAGAATATAAAAGAGAATCTTAATAATTCCTTGATGCTTGTCACTGCTTTAAATACAAAGATAGGATATGACAAAGCTTCAGAAATTGCTAAAAAAGCCTATAAAGAAGATACAACATTGAAAGCTGCTGCAATTGGCTTAGGATATCTTACAGCTAAAGAATTTGAGAGTTGGGTTAAGCCTGAAAAAATGTTGGGCTAGCATTACCTGGGTATAGGCTCAGTATAGAACAAACCTGCTGAGAATCTTAACAGATAAAGGAACAGAATACGAAGGCAAGATCGAAAATCACTTATCAACTATATCTTAATCTCAAAGACATAGGCCATGCAACGACCAAGGTCAAGTCTCTACAGACTTATGGCATCTGTGAATGTTTCCATAGGACACCCCAAGAGAAGTTCTATTATATCATATTCAGGAAAAAAGTGTTCGCATCAATTGATAACTCCAGGCAGAAATATATAAATGAATCAACTAGTACAACATCGAAAAGACACATTCTGAGAAACTATGATAAAACATCTTCATGGACTATGCTGGATTCCAAACATCTCGCTTTGGAAAAACAACTTAACAATTACCTTGGAGACTAACAGAGGATCGATCACTCTGTTGAAAAAATCTCTAATAAGCAACCAAGACGAGAGTTTAGCAAGCGATGGAGATTCTGAGGGAAGGCCTAAACAAGCCATAACCCAAAATTAGGACAGTAAGTTAGGTTAACTAAATCAATAAATTTACTGTTATGGCAAGAAGAAAATTAACTGTTAAGTTCAAAAGCAAAGGTAGTTCTAGAGGCGCTGAAAGAGCGAATGACTAATCAAGAATTGGCTAACGAGTTCAATATTCATCCTCAGCAAATAAGTACTTGGAAGACAGAATTCTTAAGTTCTGCTGAGGAGGTTTTTTCCAAAGGCAGGGGCAAAAGTTTGAAGTCTGAGCAAGAGCAAAGAGAAGAGGAGTTGTTGAAGACAATAGGGCAACAAAAAGTCGAACTGGATTTTTTAAAAAGAGCCTTGCGATAATGCCATTGGAACAGAAGAGGAAAATGATAAGTAAGGGTCATTT
>CALLAE010000164.1 GCA_938002665.1 uncultured Saprospiraceae bacterium
ACTCAGTTAAAAACCGGTGGTGGGAGAGTGGGTATAAGTGGTATACTATCTTTGGGTGATGTAGATGCCAAAATGAACAACAAAGTGATTAAGGCTTATATATCAGTGACAAATATATTATATAATTTTATAATATGTTATAAAAAAGAGGTCACTTATTTAGTAAATGACCTCTTCCTTATCCTAAAATTTTGTCTAAATTCTCAAAGTTTTAAACTCTGCAACATCATCAGATGAAATCAGTCTAATATAAATTACTCCTTGTATATCTAAATCCGATCCATCAAAGGAGAAATAGTGCTGCCCTTTCTGATAGACGTCTTCATAGTGGTATAAAAGTTTTCCACTTGCATCATAGAACTCCCATCTTGCTTGGCCGGGCTTATTTATTTCAAATTGGATGCTTGTCCTTTCTATCCATGGATTTGGAATTGCAGCTAAGATTTTATTAGAAAGTGAAGACTGAGATGACAACTCTAAATCCACCAGCTCACTATAGCCTCTATAAGCCTCAGCTTTGGTTACCCTAGAACTTAGAGCAAATAAGTCCTTTGTATTTTGTGTCACATTGCTTATAAGCTCCAGACTGAACAGCTCTGAACCAGACACTATATCTGTAAGTTCCTTATGTGCAATACTAAAAGTAAGATAGCCATCTGCCACATGGGACAAATCAAAACTGCTTTGAACGATATCTGAATGCAATGACTGTACTCCATAAACCAATACCTTAGTAGGATCAAATTCTAAGGTCCCTTGCCACCCACTTACTCGCTCGTAGTTATGTGCAGTTACACTTACTCGTGTACTCGCTCCTTCACTTAGCTCTGCACTCACTAATTCTAACTGTACTGGCCACCTTTGTGAACGGAAATCTATTTCTTCATTTACACTGGAAGTAATCGCAGAACCATTCACATCACCCACCTTAACGCCTATGAAATCTATATCCATGTCACTACTCAATGTCTCTATCTCATAACTCTCACTGATATCTTCTTCCCATGGATTCTCTTCATTACTAAACTCATAAGCCTCATCTACAAATCTCCAACTTGTATTATGTGGCAACTCTGTGTAGATACCCAAAATCAGCTTCCTCAGCTCTACTAGATCTAAGCCATTTATCTCCTCGCTATCATTGATGTCTGCTGCTATCAGTTGATATGGAGAAGTCAGTTGTTCTAAGCCCAGTATGTGCCTCTGTATCAATATCAAGTCTAAGGTGCTTACTCCATTCAGATAGTCTACGTCCTTCTCTGGAACCAACTCATAGCTTCCTCCATGTGGCATGGATGGAAAGGCGTAACTTCCCTCCACATCTGTCATAACCATAGGCATGCTTGTAGCCAAAGTCATACCCACATCTTCTACGCTTTCATAAGATTCCGTATATACCTCTCCTGTTATCACAAGCTGACTTATAGGAGGACACATGTTATCACTATCTGTCACTGTTATCTGTGTCGTACAAAAATCTTGGTTTCCTGTCACGACATCTGTTACCCATAGATTCTGTGTACTTGTCCCCAAATCTGCACAAGTATAGCTCTTAGGCGTCTGCACTAAATCTGTAGCTGTAAAGCCTATTCGCACAGGATTATTACATGGTGAATAACTACCGACATTTATCATATGTGGATGTAGTAAGCCACTCTGATTAGTCAGCTGTACTTCCATAGCACTCATACAGACAGGTATCGGTGCCTTGGTGTTTTCTACTATCAGATTCTGGGTAGCTGTCCCTATGTTTCCGCAGGCAGTCGTAACTCCCCACTCTATCGTATAATTACTCGCAGGCAAGGGACCACTAAAGGTATTACCATTGCCTGAGGTCATGATGTTACCGCCTAGGTCTCTGATTATATAGGTCCACAGTAACCCAGCAGAACAAGTATTATTGGAACTTGCACTGACAGTTACATTTGTATTGACACAGTCTATACTATTAGAACTGAAGGTGATAGGATTCTGAGATAAGGTTATCACAGGTATCTTTGTACTTCTTATTTCTATAACTTGATCTGTAGGGTTTTCATAGACTAAAAATTGTCCATTTACTTGGGTGCACCAATCTATCACTCGCCATTTCCTAGTGATCTTTATACAGCCGCCCTCACCTGTCACCACATCTTCATAATCAAAACCTAACAGACTGCAATGATCATCTTGCGTAGGGAAACTCGGATAGTTGAAAGGCGCATTAAGCCCGACTGGAGTCAAGTCTGATACAGAACATCTTCCCGAATCATTAAATACATAGCTCGTAGGCCATACAATCTCACTCGCCATGAAAGGAGTCTGATCTGCAAATGTTAATTGCTGCTTGCATGAAGCCATCTCTGTACCATCTGGTGCAAGGACAGCTAATGTACGGATGATCTCTCCTATCCCACACTGATTCACACCACCGCTTGTCTGTTCACTAGAAGTGTAAGAATGTGCACAATTATCGGTTATGACTGCCTCACCAAAAGTCAAAGCCAAGTTATCCAAAGCATAGACTGTCTTACAATCTACTGTCAGATCTTTAGGACAAGCAATCTGTGGTAGTGTCTTATCTTGAACCTCTACATTGACCATGCAATCACTATGGTTGCCGCCTAGGTCGAATGCTCTAAATACAACCATTACATCAGTACCTACATCACTACAACAGAAAGTTACATAAGGTCCAAAATTTAAATCACTCGGATCACAATCCGAAGTCATTCTCCTTACTTGCATATCTGATATTCCACATTCATCCCAGCTACCATTATCAAATGTGCTAGCATAGGCAACAGCAAGTCCAGAATCAGTCAATGACACTACAGTGGTCTGCTCGCAAATAGCAACAGGCTCCGTAAGATCTCTAATGGTGATAGTCATATCACAAGAGGCACTGTTGTAACAATCATCACTGACAACATAGTTGATTACATTGTCTCCTGGATCTAGAATACCTAGACCGCCATTTCCATCGATGGAACCATTAGGGTGGAAAATTTTGACATTAACTCCATGCCCACAACCATCTGTAGCTGTTATAGCTGGAATATTTACCATACCGCCACAATCGTCATCAGTAGTTATAGTTAAGTCAGCTGGACAAACAAATTCTGGTGCTACATCATCTTTTATTTCTATCAGCTGTGTGCTAGGCCCTATAAGGTATTCTCCACTGCACCACCATTCTCTTATTTCCCAAGTCCGGAATACCTTGGTCTTACAGTCATCTGTAGGGACAACCATATCCGTGTATTGTACGACCGAATTACAAATTATAGTAGTACTGCCATCTATAAGTTCAGGTCCATTATCAGTATATATACTTGCTCCTCCACTCGGTATAAGTGGTGTACCTGAACCAGTACCTGATCCTGTTGTAACACAAAATCCTGAAGTAGTAAATATGCCACTAGGCTCACAGACAAAAGGGACTCCTGGATTATCTACAAAGCCAGCATATGTTCCTGAGCCAGTACCTGATCCAGTGGTTGTTACCCATGGCAAAGGAATACTTTCACCATCATTATCATAGAATAAGTAATTATCAGTATCACTACAAGAAATACAAGTTGTACCTGAAGGAAAATGTATGTTACTCAGATCAGGCCTATTAAGGTGAAGTGTTTGTACACAACTGGCTGTATTTCCAGCGCCATCAGTTGCTTCATAGGTTCTAGTAACTATAAAAGTGAAATCAGGATCACATTCTAACTTTGTTCTTTCCTCGTTAGCCAAGTAGATATCAAAAGCGGTATCTACACAATTACTTCCACCAGTAACATTTGGTAAGGGTAAAACATCAAGTGCTCCACAGGACAAAGTAAGATCATCAGGGCAATCGATTACTGGCAAAAACTTATACTCGACTTTTACCCTACCCCAACAGGATAGGTTACATCCTGATAAATTATTGAGAAGTTCGTAAGTTAAATTTTGGCCCAAATATGACTCATCTATTGTGGTACCTGATATAGTAACTCCAGCTTCATCTTTCAGAATAAGATTAAAATCAGCTAAGGCTGTATTACTATAATTAGAAAGTACCGTCTCCGCAGAAACCGTAGCCTGACAATTTTGGTCTAGACTTAGATTTACTTGAGATATACAAGTGAATTCACATTGGGAAATCAAAGCACAGGGCGATAACAGCGCTGCTAACATCAGTTGGAACATGATGTTATATCTAATACAATAGCCTTTGGGTAAGGGCACAAGCGCCCCACAAATAAATCGGTAAGTGGACATACTATACGTTAATCGTTAACTATTGAGATTACCTCAATAATGAAATAACTAACTGTTTCTGGGAAGACCTACCATCCTGAACACCAGTATTTGGGATACAGGTATCCATTAGATAATAAATCAGAATACAAACATATTACAAATATATATAATATGTATTATTAATAATTTACAAAAAGAAAAGCCGTGCTCCATAAATGAAACACGGCTCTTTTGCACTAACAAATAATTCTTGCTACTTATTACTTATATATTATGGTTCTATACTCAGATATTCCATCTGTAGTATACATTCTTACGTAGATGAGACCATTTACATTAAGATCTCCTCTAGTTATTTTCATCTCATGTAATCCATTGCTATAAGATCCTTCTTTGTAATAGATAAGTCTACCATTTACATCAAAGAATTCGAATCTAGCAGCTCCAGCTTGAGGCAAGTTGAATGTGATCATTGCCTCATTCACCCATGGATTAGGATTAATAGCTAATATCTCAGCTATCTCAGCTTTTCCTCTAGCACCAGTTAATTCTAACTTATCGAGGCTGCCATTGTAAGCCTCAGCTTTAGTTCTTGATGATGTCACCTGTACTAAGTCATCAGTTGCTGTAATTTGTGATTTAGCTCTTACTATTATCTCTACTAGGGCCTCATCAGCCTTTACCGCAGCTGCCTCATCACTATCATAACTCATAGTCCACCAGCCCTCATCTTGTCTTGCAGTATAACTATGCTTCTCAGCTGAGACATTGAGTGCTAGTCCATTAATGGTGACCACTTCAAACTTAGCTGGATCAAACTCAAAGGTCCCTTGCCATCCTCTTATCTCATTATAGCTATCAGCGTATAGTTCTATCGTACTTATTTCTCCTTGCTCCATCGCAGGATGCACAAATTCGAAATTAACTTCGCCACTACTTAACTCCACATCGTCGCTCTGAGCCATCTCTACACTATTATTGACATCACCAATCTTAACTCCTATGAAATCAATAACCATATCATTAGTCAAAGTATTAATGACATAATCCTCTTCAAATGATTCAGCCCATGGATTCACTGGATCAAGGAAATTATAATCATCAGAAATAAATCTCCAACTGTCATTAGCAGGCAATTCCATGTAGATTCCAAGAATTAGTTTTCTAAGTTCTACTAAATCTACACCATTGATGTTTCCACTATTATTGACATCTGCAGCAATTAGCTTATAAGGACTATCTAGAGATTCTATCCCTAGAATATGTCTTTGGATCATAATTAAATCTATGGTACTTACACCATTAAGATAGTCTACATCTAACTGTGGACTCACTACATAAGAGCCACCCATAGGCATATTGGCGAAAGCATACTCGCCAGCCACATCTGTCATTTCCATAATAGTAGTTCCTTCTAGCTCTATTTCTACTCCCACAATTTCTACCTGCTCTTCTGTCATTACTTGACCTTCTACAAGCACTCTTTGATTATCAGGACAAATACCAGCATCTTGTATATCTATAAATGCTTCGCAAAAGTCCTGTGAACCTGTTACCATATCAGTCACCCACATCTGTACGACTTGTCTTCCTAAATCATCACAATCAAAAACAAGATTCTTATCAGTTACATCAGATGAGAAACTAAATTCTATCGGGTTATCACAAGCGGGGTAACTACTTGCATTGAAATCGCTGGCCCATAACTCTACCATTTCTGCATCTATAATCCCATCACCATCTAGGTCCATACTTACTAAGCTTGCAGCTAGTCCATTATGACATACAGGCGTAGGAGCTTTAGTGCTGATGATACTTAGATTCTGAACATCAGTAGCAAAGTTTCCGCAGCCATCATATACTATCCACTCCACTGTGTAAGTTCCTACAGGGTACTTACCTGCTATTTCATTCGTATTGCCTTTTTGCACTACAGCTCCATCAGGTACCGTCTTAATTGTATATTCCCATATAAGTGCTCCGTTACAATCATCTGTTGCAGATCGCTGAATTAAGATATCTCCACTGTTACAATCACCATTAGCTGTCTCATAAGTAAGGTCTAGACCTTCATCTAATACGGGTGCAACAGTGTTATTGATTTTGATCAACTGAGGTCTAGGATTATTATAGGTTACCGAAGTACCACCCACTGAGTTACACCAATCTACTACTGTCCAAGTCCTCTGAATAACAGCACATTCTCCAGTTACTGGATCTGCCGAATAAACTCTGTCTTCATAATCATATCCTAAAAGAGCACATTGATCTGGTCCTTGATAAAAAGTAGGGTAACTATAAAGATCAGGCAAGAAGTCTGGATGAAGTCCATCGACATCACACTTATCAAAAACCTCGTAATCTAGTGGCCATTCTATATTAGTAGGATCAAAAGGATTATTATTGGTAATAGTAACTACTTGCTTACAATGTGTCAAGACGTTATCATTAGCATCCCTTATAGAGAAATTTCTTTGAATCAGTCCTACTCCACACTGACTTACATTAGCATCTATATCCACATGTGGCAATTGTGCAAGTGAACAATTACTCTGCATCTCTGGAGAACCGAATACTGCAGAGAGATTATTCATATCATAAGGTGTCACACAGTCTATAGTCATGTCTGGTGGACAGGTCATTTGAGGAATAGATTTATCCTGAATCTCTACACCTACCATACAATCACTAAAGTTTCCATAATGATCAAATACTCTAAATACGACCATTACTTCTTCTTCCTGAGCATCTAAGCAACAGAAATCAACGTACTCGCTAAACCTACTCAACTCTACAGTAAAGCCATTACCACCAGTGTGGTATCCCGCGCCTATTTCTATTAAGATTTCTGTTTCTGATATTACAGTTCCGACTACATGCGAGTCATAAGTATGACAAGAATTTATACCATGAGGCTTAGCAAACTTAAAATAGTATCTATCAAAAGTCCCATGCTCTAATTCTCTTATGTAGCCAGGATGTGGAGGATTATTTACATCCACTACATTGCTAAACTCTATCGTTTCATCACTTACATTAATATTATATAAGTCTAAGTAAGAATTGAATTCTATGTTAGGTGTTACATTATTAGTACTGCATAAACTACCAACAGGGACATCAAGTAAGTTTTCTCTTGGAAGTTCTTTTCCATCTGTACCTCCTGCTGAAAGTGGTGCAGCAGATTGATACGTATTACAGAGAGTTACTTCTGATCCGAAGGATAGACCTTGGTGACAACCATTAGTCATTCTTCTCACTACCATGTCACCTATAGCACAGTCATCATAACTACCTTTGTTAAAGACATGAGCTGGAACAGTGGTAAACTCTGTCGTGGTTAGAGAAATCACTTTATCTCTTTCACATATAGCCACTGGAGCTGTGAAATCACCTACTGTATAAGTTACCTGACATGAAGAAGAATTACCACAAGCATCACTCACTCTGTAAGTAATTAAGTTTGGTCCAGTCTTTAGATTTGCTGCTCCACCATCTCCATCTACAAAGCCTGACTCATATTCTATTCTTACATTGACATCTACACCGCAAACGTCTACTGGATTAACTGCTGGTAAGTAGATATCCGCTGCACAATCTGCAGTCGTAGATACAGTCTGATCTGTAGGACAGACAAACTCTGGAGCCATATCATCTACAATCTCGATAATCTGCAACCCTCCTGTGCTCAACTCTTCATTACACCACCACTCAAACACTTCCCATGTCCTAGCAATTTTTCTTTTACATCCTCCAAATGGAAACTCCACATCTGTGTATATGAGAGTAGCATTACATAGAGAACCATTATTTGATTCTGGTATAAACTCTACATCCATAGGATGATCTGGATCACCAGTTTCTATTATTATTACGGCTCCACCATTAGGTATCAAAGGCAAGGCAGCTGTACCTGAGCCAGTTGTCCCACAATAGAGACCCGTATGGAAATCTACACCACATAATACTGGAATGCCAGAAGCTGTACCTGAGCCAGTAAGAGGCTGATAATACCATGGAAATGGGAAACCGTCCTCATTAAATCTCATCAATGTATCACTACAAGAAATAGTTGCTGGACCAGGAAAAACAATATCATCTATTGGCACTCTTTCCAAAAAGATCTTGTGAGAACAAGTCGAAAAATTTCCAAACTGATCCTCTGCTCTATAGGTCCTTACGACACTACCTTGAAAGAGTGGATCACAATCCAATGACGCTTTTTCCTCTCTATATAACTCTACTGAAAAAGCTGCACAGCCTCCTGACGCCGCTGGAATATCCAAAAAGTCTAAACCATTACAAGCTATCGTCATGTCTGGTGGACAGTCGATCACTGGAGCTGCTTTGTACTCGACAAGCACATTTCCCCAGCAGACATTTCCACAGTCATGTTCTATAACTTTGTAAGTCAAGTTCTGATTAAGATGATCAAAAGTGACAATGTTTCCTGGGATGGCTTTGTTGTGTATATCATACACAATAGCTGAGTAACATGGGTCACCCGCCGTAACATTGATACCACCCATCTGAGGCGTTATCTCCGCCTGACAAGTCGCATCAAGCGATAAATTAATCTGACCGATGCACTGGATATGACAATCTGTATCACATTGTGCAATGATCATGGTCGTACTCATAATAAAGAGTACTGCTGCATAAATACCGTGCAAAATGGTATTAGAATACTTCATGATAGTTTCTTATTTGTTAGCAATAAATATCACGCAGACCATGGCCTTCAAAAACCATAGACGACGTCCACTCTTCACAGAGTGATGAATAAAAAAAATCTAACTTGAAATAGTCACTTAGGCGGGAGTAGGATTATTAATCCAATCTGTTATTCAGTTTAGAAAAGATACACATGGTTAGCACGCCATGGATCGATACTGAAAAGTCTTGTTTTCGTTAACTCCTAAATAAATGATCTATTTAGGTTCTAGTACGGTAGGTTGTTTGTGACAAAACAAATTATCACAATGCAATGATAATAACATATTAAAGAAAAACAAAATATGTATTAAAAAAATAAATATTTATTCGAAGAGGCGACCGAGACTAGCTTGCTGGTAATAGATACCCTGGAGATCCATAAGTTCTTGATGAGATCCCTTTTCTACTATTCTCCCTTCGTCCATGACGTATATGCGATCTGCATCTAATATAGTACTCAGCCTATGAGCAATAATTATACTGGTTCTATTCTTCATGAGTTTATTTAGAGCATCTTGGACAATTTTCTCAGACTGAGAATCTAGAGCAGAGGTCGCCTCATCCAGCAAAAGAATAGCTGGATCTTTCAGAATAGCACGTGCAATAGCTATACGCTGACGCTGGCCACCAGATAGTTTGATACCGCGCTCACCTATTAAGGTATCTAGGCCTTCAGGAAAATTATCGATAAATTCCATACAGTTGGCTTGGGCGGCAGCATCAATGACTTCTGCATCTAGAGCACTCTGTTTTCCATACCGAATGTTATCTCTGATTGTCCCTGCAAAGAGTACTACCTCCTGAGGAACCAGAGAAATATTCTTTCTGTAAGCTCTTATCTCATGATCATAGATAGACTGATTATCTATAGTAATATTGCCGTCACCTATCTTGTAGAATCTTAATAATAACTGTATGATAGTGGACTTTCCTACACCACTGGGGCCAACAAGAGCTATCTTTTCGTTCTTATCCACTTTTAAGTCTAGGCCTTTAAGGATGGGTAAATCTGGTCTAGCCGGATAGGAAAAATGTACATTTTCGAAGCTTATTTTACCAGTCAGTTTGAGTAAGTCAGATTCTGGCATGGCGGGACTGAACTTGGTGAGGAGGACTTCAGGATCTAGTCCTAGTATTTCTTTAATTCTATCAGTCGCACCCACTGCCCCAAAGAGCTCAGTTGTAAAACTCCCTAGCCCGGCAATAGATCCTCCTATCATGGCTGTAAAAGTCACAAAGGATAATAGCTCACCTGGGGTCATGCTGCCACGCTGCAACATAAGAGCACCCATATATATGATGAAGCAGATAGCTCCAAAGAAAACTGTCAGTATAAAAAACGAAAACCATGCCCGCGCTTTGGCATACTTAAGTGCTACGACGACTACATCTTTGATCGTAGTATTATAACGCAGTACCTCTATGTCTTCATTAGCAAAGGCCTTGACAACCTGAATACCTTGCACAGATTCTCCTAGTATAGAACTAGAATTTGCTAGGAGCTTCTGTCTTTCTTTAGATAGCTTTCTAATTTGCCGTCCAAAAAACATGGCTAATACAACAACTATAGGGAAGGTCATAAGCATAACGAATGAAAGCCTAGGAGCTGTCCACATCAAAAAACCGATACCGACAACCAAAGTGATAATCTGTCTAAAGAACTCAACAAGTGTCACAGAGAAGATGCTGTATAGCTTACTGACATCTGCACTTACTCTAGAGATCAATTCTCCACTGTTGTTCTCTTCGAAAAACGTAATAGGAAGGGTGACGAGTTTTTGGTAAACTTCTTTTCTGACATCTGCAATTGCATTTTCGCTGACCTGAGCAGTAAACACCACCCTCAAAAAAGACACGATACCCTGCACTACTAAAACTACTACCAAGATCAAGCCCACTACATTAACAGTGATGGGCAGATCAGACTTGCCTTCTGCAACATCTATCATCTCACCTACAAAGTAGAAGATAGCATAGAACGAGAGGGTGGATAGAAATACTAGAGCGAGGGATGCAAAAAAGTACCATTTGTAGGGTCTGATATATTCAAATACCTTCAACGCCTTCAAAAAGTTATCCTTGGTCATCTTGACCTTAGGTGCATCATCTTGAAGTCCTGACTCTTCTCTTCCCCTATGTCTTCTTGCCATTAAGTTATATCTGTGTTTAGCTGCTGCAAAGCTATCCTAAATACTAGGAACAGTCAGAGATTCAACTAGTTCATTGGTCTTAAAATTTCAGTATTATATCGATAGCTTATCCAGAATAGACGAGTACGCCGGCATGGTTGTAACCAATATTCTTCTTTCTGCGTAGTAATTGTAAAATAATATTTCGAAAAAAAGAAATAATAGAAGTATTACAAAATTATCAACTGAAATACAAAAACAATGATGAACTACAGAAAATCTTACAACCCGTACCTAAAAGGATTAAGACCGAGAAAATTTTTTCC
>CALLAE010000165.1 GCA_938002665.1 uncultured Saprospiraceae bacterium
AACCCATTAAACCCATTAAACCCATTAAACCCATTAAACCCATTAAACCCATTAAACCCATTAAACCCATTAAACCCATTAAACCCATTGTACCCATTAACCCCATTGTACCCATTTAAACCATAAATAAACAAGCAACAAAAGTGAAACTAGGCATCATATCCGACATACATGAAAACTTCCATAACCTCATCAGAGCACTGGAGAAAATGGAGGCAGAAGGCGTGGAGCACATTCTTTGTCTTGGAGATTTGATGAATGCGGGTATTGCTAAAATATTGGCACATCATACAGTACCTACTTACATGATATGGGGTAATAATGATGGTGAGAAAGTAGACATCGTTAGAGCTTCTTTCAGGAAAGAGAGTAAGTTGAAAGTTAGTCTGAATACTTATGACTTTTTGGAGCTAGGTGGGAGAAAAATATTTCTTAGCCACTACGATGACCTTGCTGAGCCAATGGCACAATCTGGAAATTATGACGCTGTTTTTTTTGGACATAATCATATACAATCTCAGAAACAGATAGGTGATTGTCTAGTTGTCAATCCTGGTGAAGTCTGTGCCCAAAAAACTGGTACTGCTGGGATAGCCATCTATGATACAGCTGATAATTCCGCACAGCTTATCCAGCTAGAAAATATTGTGACTTTAAAGTCTGAGATGTTTGATAGTTACTTACGAGATAACATGGATAGATTAGGTTTTAGATCTAAAGATTCTTTCAAACATATATAGTTTTTGGAAATTCTAAATAATATTATTCCGACTAGCAGCCCGCTGTTCAGCTTATTGGATGAGGTGGCAAGCAGTACACAAGTAGTGGTCTTTTCTGGACTGCCTGGAGTAGGTAAGAGTCTGTATATAAATGAATTTAAGCTCATCGCTAAAAGCAAAGAGCGACCTCTCGACATAATTCAGTGGGACGTAGCGCGAAAAGCTTTTGAGACCCCATATATAATGGAGCACTTTCCTATGGGGGCAGGCACTGTACATGATGGGCTAAAGCTAATGGCGGGACAGTGGCTGATGGATGAGCTGGACTTATGGCTGGAAGCCCATGGAGGTACTGATAGGATGTTACTTATAGAAGCCCCGCTAGTAGGTCATCGCTTTGTGGAACTGGCAAAGCAAAATGAGGATGCAGAGCTAGAAAAGTTTTTGTCATCTGATCATATGAAAGTTCTGGTGCCCATTCCATCCAAAGAAGTTAGGAAGAAAATAGAAGCTGAGCGGATAAGGCAAGTAGATGAGGAGGCTAAAGTCTGGTCTGGAGCTAAGCCCTCTGTCATGCTCATGTTATGGAAGATGACCTGTGGAATTGCTAATGAAATGGGTAGAGAAATAGATCTTTCTAGTCAGCCAGAGTATGATCCTGAAGTCTATAATTTTGTTTATGGTAATATTCTGAAACACAGACATTTTGTGCCTCTAGAAATCGAAGAAGTTTTCCAAGTGCCAGAACAAGATGAAGCCGTTCTGCACGATAACAATTCTATGACTGCTGATGCCGAAACAGCAGACCACTATGCCATGATGATAAAAGATAAGTATACTGATGAAGGCATAACTGAACTGGTTTCAAAATGGTACCTGAGCTAGACAACTCCCAGATACGTTTTACAAATACTACGAAATAAGAATTTTATGCATCTAACTAATTCAGACCTGCTAAAAACCCAAGCCTATGTCAACGGTACTTTCACGGAAGCTAAGTCAGGTGCAACTTTTGATGTGATCAATCCGTATAATGGAGAGCAGATTTCTAAGGTGACTGATTGTGGTGCTGCAGATACAGAAAGCGCTATCCAAGCAGCCTCTGCTGCCTTCAAAGTTTGGAGAAACTATACTGCTGGCAAGCGCGCTAGAATTCTTAAAAACTGGTACAAGCTACAAATAGAAAATCTTGAAGACCTCGCACTCATACTCTCTACTGAGCAAGGCAAGCCCCTCGCAGAATCCAAAGGAGAAATTAAGTATGGCGCTTCTTTTGTAGAGTGGTTTGCTGAAGAAGCCAGACGCATTTATGGCGATACCATCCCTGGCCATGCGGCCGATAAAAGAATAGTTACGATCAAGCAACCCGTAGGTGTGGTAGGTGCTATCACCCCTTGGAATTTCCCCAGCGCTATGATTACTCGAAAAGTGGCTCCAGCTCTTGCAGCCGGATGTACTGTAGTAATCAAGCCATCAGAGCTAACTCCACTTTCTGCTATCGCTCTGGCAGAACTTGCTCACCAGGCAGGTTTCCCGCCAGGCGTTATTAATGTAGTTACTTCTTCAGATGCAAAGACGATAGGAGCGGTAATGACAGCCAGCCCACTGATTAGAAAAATATCTTTTACGGGTTCTACTCGTGTAGGCAAAATTCTGATGAAACAATGTGTGGATACGGTCAAAAAAGTTTCACTAGAGCTAGGCGGTAATGCACCCTTTATCGTTTTTGATGATGCAGATTTAGATAAAGCAGTCGCTGGGGCAGTCGCTGCTAAGTATCGTAATGCTGGGCAGACTTGTATCTGTGCTAATAGGATCTTTGCTCAAGCAGATATCTACGAGGCTTTTGTTGAAAAATTCACCAAGGCTGTCAAGGAACAAAAGATAGGATCTGGCTTAGAAGCAGGTACAGTGATAGGCCCTATGATAGAAGAGAAGGCTGTGCAGTTTGTAGAAGCAGTTGTGGCAGATGCTAAGGAGAAAGGTGGGCAAGTGCTGACAGGAGGAAGACGACATGGAGACAGTGCTACTTTGATCTATGAACCCACAGTGCTTACTGAGGTGAATAGAGAGATGGATGTGTATAAGAAAGAAATTTTTGGTCCTATCGCACCGGTCTTTAAGTTCGAGACCGAAGCAGAAGTTATAGAAATGGCTAATGATACCAATTATGGCCTGGCTTCTTATTTCTATGGAAGAGATTATGCACGGATATGGCGAGTAGCAGAAGCACTAGAATATGGAATGGTCGGTATTAATACAGGAATGATCTCTACGACAGTGGCACCTTTTGGAGGCATTAAGGAAAGTGGTTTTGGAAGAGAAGGCTCTAAGTATGGTATGGATGACTATCTTGAAATTAAGTATATGTGCTGGGGTGGCATAGAATAGCTACTACTTTATTTCTTTTCTAAAACAAACACTATTCTCCACTCCTATATACTGACCATAGTTCTCTGTGATTTTGTAATTGCATTTTAGATAGAGAGCTACAGCTTCTGGCTGCTTTTTACCTGTTTCTAGAACCAATGTTTTGTTGCCGAGCTCTACAGCCCACTTTTCTAGCTCAGAAAGAACAGTTGTTGCTAGACCTTTTCCCCTAGCATTCTGTATAGTAAACATTCTTTTGATTTCCATCGCTGCTGTACTAAACTGCTTGATAGCCCCGCAAGCTACAGGTCTCTCATTATGATAAGCAACCACTGTATGGTGAATGTTGTCTAGCTTGTTATATTGATCATAGAAGCCATGCTGATCTCCATCACTGATAGCTAGGGACGCATCCAGCGCTTCTACAAGTTTGACAAAATCAGCATTGTGAGCATTTGATCTTACTAATTTTAACATATGAAACTCATTTCATATTAAATCTAATAATTGTCCAGCTTCTTTCAAAAACTGTCAAGGCTACTATGATGATAAATATTAGTTTTACAAGCTCCTAACTTAATTTACAATATGAAAATTGAAGTCATTGCAAAAAGGCTAGACGAAGCGGCATTGAATGCACAAGCGACAACTCAGATTAGCCAAGAAAAACAGCTCAGCTTAGAAGAGGCTTATCAGGTGCAGAAATTGTCCATCGACAGGAGATATGATAGAGGCGAGAAATTCGTTGGAATCAAAATGGGTTTTACCAGCAAAGCCAAGATGGAACAGATGGGGGTCCATGATATGATCTGGGGTCGACTGACCGATAAGATGCATTATGCTCTAGGAGACAAGATAACGAGAAGTGACTTTATACATCCTCGGGCAGAACCTGAAATAGCTTTCCTTCTAGCTAAAGATATTAATGAAGAAGTAACCCTGGCTAATGCTGAAGACTTTGTTATCGGGGTGGCTGTTGCTATTGAGCTGATAGATTCTAGATACGAGAATTTCAAATTTTCCTTGGAAGACGTTGTAGCAGATAATTGCTCTTCAGCTGGCTTTGCACTAGGGGAATGGAAAATGCCAGACACTAATATAAAAGATATACTCATGTCCTTAGTCAGTGATGATGAAATAGTAGGGAAAGGCAATTCTAATGCTATACTCGGCAATCCCTGGGAATCGCTGGTCGCTGCTGCCCGCCTGGCTCAAGCCAATGGGGTACAACTCAGAGCTAATGATATCGTACTAGCAGGCGCTGCAACTCCAGCTAATTATATAAAAGTAGGAGAAACCGTCTCCGCGCATGCCGAAGGCTTAGGTTCCGTATATTTGGATATTATATAAGCCAACTGTAATATGGATTCATCCAAGAAGTATACTGCTATACACTATCATAGTTACCTGGAACTAGACAAACTGCTTAGTGCACAAGTTCCAAGAAGCGGAAAATTCGAAGAGAAGCCTGCTCATGATGAGACCTTATTCATCATCATGCATCAAGTCTATGAACTATGGTTCAAGCAAATAGTACATGAATTAGATTCCGTCTGCAATATGTTCAGAGACGAGACCATGGATGAAGAGAATATGAATATGGCTGTCTTGCGTCTCAAGCGTATCTCTGAAATTCTAGAACTGGTTATAAAGCAGATCTATGTGATGGAGACGTTGACACCTCTAGACTTTATGGATTTCAGACATTATCTATTTCCAGCATCCGGATTCCAGAGTCTGCAATTTAGAATGATAGAATCTACTCTTGGATTGAGAGAGGAAGATAGGATGACCTACAATGGTCATTCCTACAAGATAGTCTTCTCAGATGAGCAGAAAGATCAGCTAGAAAAAATAGAGAAAGGTGGTAGCCTCTTCGAACTAGTAGAAGGCTGGCTAGAAAGAATTCCTTTCTTGAAATTCAAAGATTTCGATTTCTTAGCTTCCTACAAGCAAGCAGTAGAAAAGATGTTAGCAGAGGAGGAGAAAGCCATTTCTGCTACAGACTATCTATCACCCAAGATGAAGGCCATGCGGCTGAAAATGCTAGGTGGTACGAATACTTACTTCAAGCAAGTGCTATCAGAGGAGGCACATAATGAAATGATAAAAGAAGGTAAACTTAGATTATCTTATAAAGCTACTCTAGCAGCCCTCCTTATCAACCTCTACAGAGAAAAACCTATTCTGACTACTCCTTATAACTTACTCATGGAGTTAATGAATATAGATGAGCTACTGACTAACTGGCGCTATAGACATGCACAGATGGTGATGCGAATGATAGGAAACAAAGTGGGAACAGGAGGTTCGTCAGGTCATGAGTACCTAGCTAAGACTGCTGAGAAGCATAAAATCTTCAATGATCTCCACAATATTTCTTCTCTTTTAATTCCGCGTACTGAGCTCCCTAAATTGCCAGATGACTTTGATCAGCAATTAGGTTTTTACTACACTTATATTTCTAAGTAAGGATGAAAAAGTTAAGCAACTATATAGATGGTGAGCTGATGCCAGCTATATCAGGGGACTACCTATCTGTCTATGATCCTTCTAGAGGAGAGCAGTATGCAGAAGCCCCTGACTCAGATAGTAGAGATGTGGAGTTAGCCTATAGAGCTGCCCAAAAGGCCTTTCCTTCTTGGTCTGCACTCTCAGTAGATGAACGATCAGCCTATCTAGTCAAAATTGCCAACCTCATAGCTGAGCATACGGATGAACTAGCCCATGCAGAATCTTTGGATAATGGGAAACCGCTCACCTTGGCACGGCGGGTAGATATCCCCAGAGCGGCCTCCAATTTTAGATTTTTTGCACATGCCATAACACAGTTTGCTTCTCAGTCACATGAGATGACAGATGCTATTAATTACACCTTGCGTCAGCCACTGGGAGTCGTAGGGACGATATCTCCGTGGAATTTACCGCTATATCTTTTTACTTGGAAAATTGCTCCAGCCCTTGCTGCTGGAAATACCGTTGTAGCTAAGCCATCAGAAGTGACTCCTATGACAGCTTTCCTCTTAGCAGGTCTATGTATGTCTGCTGGACTTCCACCAGGAGTACTTAATATTATACATGGTGATGGTATAAAGGTAGGTGCTGAGATGACCAAGCATCCAGGTATCAAGGCCATTTCATTTACAGGCAGTACAAGGGTAGGTCAGGAGATTGCAAAAGTCGCGGCTCCTATGTTCAAGAAAATCTCACTAGAGATGGGCGGCAAGAATCCTAATATCATCTTTGCAGATTGTGATTATGATAAGATGCTGAAGACAACGGTGCTATCGTCCTTTGCTAACCAAGGGCAGATTTGCTTATGCGGTTCTAGAATATTAGTAGAACGAAGTATCTATGAGAAATTTAAAAATGATTTTGTAGCAAAGACGGCTGAGCGAAAAGTAGGGCCACCTCAGGATGCTGCTTCTAAAGTAGGCGCAATCGTTTCTAAGCCGCATTACGATAAGATACTGTCTTACTTGAAAATAGCCCGAGAAGAAGGTGGTCAGATACTGACTGGTGGAAAAACCGTGCAACCTAAAGGCTATGAAAATGGTTGGTATATAGAGCCGACTATCATAGAAGGTCTGCCCCACGATTGCAGAACCAATCAAGAAGAGATCTTTGGTCCAGTTGTAACGATTATGCCTTTTGATACCGAGGAAGAGGCCTTGCTCTATGCAGACTCTACGGACTATGGTCTAGCCTGTACGATATGGACTCAGAATCTTAGCCGTGCTCATCGCTTAGCTAAGCATATTCACTCTGGTATCGTCTGGGTTAACACTTGGTTACAAAGAGATCTCAGAACGCCTTTTGGTGGTGTTAAGAATTCTGGTGTCGGTAGGGAAGGAGGAGAAGAAGCCTTGCGATTTTTTACAGAGACTAAGAATGTTTGTATCAGATATTTGTAGAGGAAGATATATTCTCAACTTTTCAGGAAGGCTATAACTTTTTATCAAATTGTAAATAGAATATAATGAAGTATCTAATTCTTTCAGTGATCATTTTTTGTTGTTTTACTGAGAAAGCTTACTCACAAGAACTTTCTATGTTTCAAGGCTTTTGGACTATTGAGTATTATCAAGATAATCAGAGACTCTCCAAAAAAGAGTTTGAGTCAGTTATGTTTCAAGATAAACAAGCTTATGGGTTATGGAATAAGTCAAAAAAACATAATGCTGTTAGTATTATCGCGGCAGGTGTACAGGTTGGTTTTCTTGTATTACTAGTCGATAGACTTTCTGATGATGAGAACCTTACAATTCCTACAGTTGGGATGATAGGCTCTGCTGTCACAAGCTTTGTCTTTGGAGGATCTGCCAGAAAGCTAAAAAGAGATGCAATATTGAACTATAATAATCGTGAAGGTGTAAGTAGTATCTTGCTAACACCGACTTATAATGGATTCGGATTCGTTCTGTCTTTTTAGTCAATTAGAATTAGGCTACATTATTTGATTCTTAGATTTATTTAACTTTTATCCATGCGCATAAACGGTCACTCACATCTGCTTCCATATCCCGAGGATATACCTGCCTTCATGAAAGAGAAGGAAATCTTTTGGGTAGACAAAGACAGAAATTTTATGCTTCAGAAGGGGTGGAAACGGCCGGTCACAGATTCTAGTTTCTTTCTCAAAGAGAAGCTAGAGTGGATGGAAAAGAATAAGATAGATCATGCAGTGGTGCTTAATCTCTCTCAGCTCTATGGTAATGGACTGAGGCTGGAAGAAATGAAGCAAGTACTCAGATTTCAGAATGACTTTAATGCTAAGGTGCAGCATAATCATCCAGAAAAATTTACCTGTGGCTTTGTGGTGCACCCTGGCTTTGTGAGAGGAGCATTGTGGGAGATAGAACGTTGTGTAGAGGAGTTAGGTCTTAAAGTACTCTGTTTGCCTACCCACTTTATGGATTCTGTCGGAACATGGCGATCTATTTTTGATAAGGATATAGAGCCTATTCTGGAGCTGGCTAATAAATATAGGCTGGCTTTAGAAATTCATCCTTATGACGGCGAGAAATTTATCAAGCTAGAAAATACGGCTTGGCGTTTTCATCTTGTATGGATGCTGGCCCAGTGCGCAGATGCATATCACTTTTTTACCTTGCAAGGTTATCAAGAAAAATATCCAGACATCAGAGTATGTTTTGCCCATGGCGGGCAGCTGGCTCAGATAAATTTGGGTAGGAGAATCCAAGGTTTTGATGGGAGACCAGACCTCTTTGAAGGAATGACCCATCCACGTAAGGCAGTGGGGCATAAGAACATCTTTTTTGATACCCTAGTACATGATACCTTTTCTCTGGACCTCATGGTAAAAAGAATGGGAGGTACAGACCAGATTCTCATAGGTCTAGATGATCCATATCCACTAGGTGAAATGGAGAGCGATGCACAGTCTAGCTATCCAGGTAAGTTGCTGGATCTTGCTGTTGCAGAGTCTATAATAAATGAAAAACAATATGATGCCATGTGGTACGATAATGTACTGAGATGGTTAGGAATAGAGCACGATGATTCTTTTAATAAAAGATTGAAGCTGGATAACAATGGAGTATAAAAACAGTTTGTCTTTCGCGCAGAAGTTAGATAAGAAAGACCCGCTCAGAAAGTATAGAAAAAAATTCCACTTGCCTAAGCGGAAGAATGGAAAGCCCTATATCTACCTATGCGGAAATTCACTAGGCTTACAACCTAAGAAGACCAAGTCAGGAATAGAACAAGAACTTAAAGACTGGAAGAACTATGGTGTGGAGGGACACTTCCATGCTAAGAATCCGTGGATGCCCTATCATGAGTTTCTGACAACTGCTATGGCAAAAGTAGTCGGTGCTAAGCCTACGGAAGTTGTGGTCATGAATACCTTGACTGTCAATCTCCACCTGATGATGGTTTCTTTCTACAGGCCGACTGCTAAACGCTATAAAATTCTAATAGAAAAAGATGCCTTCCCTTCAGATAAGTATGCTGCAGAATCTCAACTAAGATTTCATGGTCATGATCCTAAGAAGGGACTGATAGAGTTAGCGGCTTTGCCTGGTGAAGTATGCCTGAGAGAAGAAGAGATAAAAAAAGCAATAGCTAAGCATGGTGATGAACTTGCGCTGATCATGTTAGGTAATACGAATTATTACACGGGACAGTTCTTTGATATGAAAAAGATAAGTCAGTGGGGGCATGAGCAGGGATGTATTGTCGGTTTTGATTGTGCACATGGGGCAGGGAATGTGGAGCTAGACTTGCATGAGAGTGGTTGTGATTTTGCTGTATGGTGCAGTTACAAATATCTTAATTCCGGACCTGGTAGTCTAGGTGGGGTATTCGTACATGAGCGACATATCAAGGATAAAAAGTTGCCCCGCTTTGAAGGTTGGTGGGGTCACAACAAAGAGACCCGTTTCCGGATGCGAGATAATTTCGAGCCCATACCCACGGCAGAGGCATGGCAACTCAGTAATCCGCCTATCTTATCCATGGCAGCCATCTGGTCCTCCCTCAAGTTATATGAGAAAGCTGGCATGGAAAGACTTACAGAAAAATCTAAGAAGCTGACTGGTTATCTAGAATATCTTGTTAATGAATTGGGCAAAGAAGTAGTAGAAGTCATCACTCCCTCTGATCCCAAGCAGAGAGGTTGTCAGCTCTCTATACAAGTAAAAAAAGCAGATAAAAAGCTCTACGATAGGCTGACAAAGAAAGGGGTCATCGCTGACTGGCGAGAGCCTGATGTTATAAGGGTAGCACCTGTACCGCTGTATAATTCGTATGAAGATGTTTACCTTTTTGCTAAGAAGTTGAGATCAGTTATAAAAAAGAAGTAGAGTATGGCGGCTAAGAAGAAAATTATAATTGTAGGAGCAGGCTTATGTGGTTCTTTGTTGGCGTTGCGTATGGCGCAGCGTGGGTTCGAGGTGGTGCTGTACGAGAAGAGGGATGATCTGCGGAAAGGTATAGAAGGGGCAGGAAGATCTATTAACCTAGCCTTATCTGCTAGAGGGCTGATGGCATTAGATAGGGTAGGTCTTCGGAAAACAATTGATCAAATCTGTATACCAATGAAAGGAAGGATGATACATCCATTGGGAGCAGAGCCCTTTTATTCTTCCTATAGTGGCCGTGAGTCTGATTATATTAATTCGGTATCTAGAACTGAGCTTAATATACTCCTACTCAAAGAAGCGGATTTCCATGATCATGTAACTCTAAAATTTGATACTAGAGTCACTGAGGTGAATCTAGAAACAGCTACTATAAAAGTCCAAGATAAAGTGACAGGAGAAAACTATGAGGATAGTGCAGCGGTGGTGATAGGGACAGATGGGGCTGGCTCTATAGTCAGAAAGACGATGATGAGTCAGACAACCAAGTTGCTCTTTAATTATTCTCAGAATTTCTTGCGCCATGGATATAAGGAGCTGAGTATCTTGCCTGAGCCAGAAGGAGGATGGAAGATAGAGAAACATGCACTGCACATCTGGCCGAGAGGTCATTTTATGATTATAGCTTTGCCCAATTTGGATGGCAGTTTTACCTTGACAATGTTTCATCCTTATGGAAGTGACATTGGTTTTGATGCTTTAGATACCAAGGCTAAAGTCCAGTCTTTTTTCGAGGAGTATTTTCCGACTCTTCTCCCACATGTGCCGCATTATCTAGAGGAGTATTTTGAAAACCCAGTCGGTACTCTAGGTACTATAAAGTGTTATCCTTGGCAGGCTTATGGAAAGGCTTTAGTGATGGGGGATGCCTCACATGCTATCGTGCCGTTCTATGGACAAGGGATGAATGCGGCCTTTGAGGATGTAAGAGTTTTTGATGATCTGATAGAGCAGTATGGCGCAGATTGGAAAAAAGTGTTTGAGAACTTTCAAGACAGCAGAGCAGAAAATGCAGAAGCCATTGCAGACCTAGCTATAGATAACTTTTATGAGATGCGAGATAAGGTAGATGATGAAGCGTTTAAGCGTAAGCGAAAATTGGAGATGCAGCTGGAGCAGGAGTATCCAGATTACTATTCTAAGTATTCTTTGGTGACTTTCAGACCAGAGTTACCATATGCTGAAGCTAAGAAAAAAGGTAGACAGCAGGATGCGTTGTTATTAGACATTTGTAATAAAGAGGATTACATGGACGTTCCATTATCGGTAATTTATGCCAAATTAAAATCCCTGTAGAAAATGGTTTTTTCCAAAAGCTCCCTATTATCAGCTATCCTATTTCTTACTGCCTTCTACAGTTTCAAAGCTTCAGCACAGACTGATGATAACCTGAATGTAATCCAAGAAGGAAAATTAAGTTTTTCTTTTGGGTTAGGATATGAGTACAGTGTTCTGGGTTTTCGTCTGAATTATTCGGTATCAGAAGATTTGGCTTTGATTGCAAGGTCTTTGCTAACACTAACCAACGAAATCAAGGATTACTCTATATCCATAGGTTACACTTTCGTCCTTACCTCACAGAATCAGGCAGCTAAGCACTAGAAAGATGGAAATAATATTAAGTCATAATAAAACAGCCTACACTGCTGACCTCACCCGTCCTCTAGATATCTCCATCCTACTCGGTCAAGTCAAATGCTTCTATGCACCAGATGTAAAAATGACCCCTTACCGTAGCGGCGACTTCATAGGCTCAGTCAAAAAAGGTGCACCCGTAAATTTCTATAATGTAGAACTCAACCCTCATGGCAACGGCACCCACACAGAATGCCTCGGCCATATAACCAGAAAACAAGAATCTGTCAGTAAGCAACTGAAACAATATCATCACTTGGCTCAGCTCGTAACCGTAGAACTAAGCCCCAAAGGCAAGGCAGACAAAGTTATTTCCTTAAAGAATCTCAAAGCTGCTTGTCCCTCCCAGTTGCCTCCCGCACTCATCATCCGTACCTCACCCAATCCCAAGGCCAAACTAACCAGGGACTATTCTGGAACCAATCCCCCTTACCTAGCAAAAACAGCTATGAAGTACCTGGTAGCACAAGGCGTAGAGCACTTACTTCTGGACCTGCCCTCAGTAGACAGGGAAGTAGATAAAGGGGTCTTAGCGGCACACCATATCTTTTGGGATGTAGCAGAGGGCAAAAAGCAAAGTAACAAAAGAACTCATTGTACGATAACAGAGATGATCTTCATTGATAATAAAATAAAAGATGGTCTCTATCTACTTAATTTGCAACTAGCTCCTCTAGACTTGGATGCGAGTCCGAGTCGACCTATTTTGTACAAACTAAAGCAAACCAAATCATGATTGGTAAAGTTCTTAAAGACAAAGCGCAGCCGCTAGGTGCCTATTGCCATGTAAAGAGGGTAGGAGATTTTATCTATGTGGCTGGTACCAGTAGCCGCAGACCAGATAATACACATGTCGGTGCAGAACAAGACGAAAGTGGGGAGTGGCACTTAGATATAGCTTTACAGACAGCAGCTGTGCTGGAAAACATTGATGCCTTGCTAGGGAGTATGGATGCTAATCTCAGTCATGTCATAGATATCACTTCTTTCCTAGTAGACATGGAAGATTTTAAAGGTTATAATGAAGTATATGCCCAATATTTCAAGACAGACCCACCTACGCGGACGACTGTAGCAGTGCACCAGTTGCCTCATCCTAATCTGCTTATAGAGATAAAAGCGATCGCCTATCTTCCTTTATAATTTTTTCGTTTAGACTATTTATCAAGATGTATATATGTATTGATCTGTTAATCAATACTTTAAATATTATGATACGATATAACTTTAACGACGCTTTAGGAGGATAGACGCAACGACTAAAGAGTTTTTTTGGTAATTTAGCGACAAATTCAACGACAAATTAAAATTATATGAAAAAGCAATTGTTCGCAGTCATGATTTTATTCCTAGGACTGGCTTTCTCTATTCAGGCTCAGACAGAAACGAGCAAATGGGGAGTTATGCTAAGTGGTGGAAAAATGGAGTATAGTGGTGACATCGGAAGTAACATGATTTTTGGAACCCCTTTTCAAGGTCATATCGGAGGTAGATTAGGGTACTACCTTTCTCCAGCCCTAGATGTGTTTTTAGCTGGAACATCTGGAAGGCATGGTGTAGACAAAACACCATTTTTAGGTAGTGATGGAATTACTATAGAAAACGAAGGTAACACTAGTTATCATGAGTTCTTATCAGATGTATTCCAAGCTAATCTTGGTCTTCACTGGAAATTCTTGAAAGGTGAAAAATTCAATCCGTTCCTCTCTGCAGGCCTTGGCTTTATTAAATATTCTAACGTTCCAGGAGAGGCCGACTCTCCAGGCGGAGGAGTTTTAAATGTGGACAGAGGAGAAGATGCCAGTGGTTTGCATATTCCACTAGGTATAGGTTTGAGATACAACTTTACTGACAACTTCGGTCTCTTTTGGCATACACAATATGGTTTAGGTTTTAATGACAACTATGATGGTGTCTATGAGGATGCTCCTAATGTAGTAAATGGTAATTTCCCTGCTTCTGAAGTAACAACTGGAAATGATAACTTTTTGCTTCACGAGCTAGGTCTAGCTCTTTCTCTTGGTAAGCAAGATAGAGATAAGGATGGTGTTGCAGATAAGAAAGATGCTTGTCCAGATACACCTGGACTAAAAGAATTTGCTGGTTGTCCAGACACAGATAGTGATGGTATCATAGATGGAGAAGATAATTGTCCACAGGTAGCAGGTCTTGCAGAATTTATGGGTTGCCCTGATTCTGATGGAGATAAGATTATAGATAGCGAAGATGCCTGTCCAGAAGTTGCTGGAGAAGCTAGATATAACGGATGTCCCGATACTGATGGTGACGGTATAGGAGATAATGTAGATAAGTGTCCAGAAGAGTCTGGAGTATCTAAGTATGATGGTTGTCCTATTCCTGATACAGATGGCGACGGTGTAGATGATGATAGTGATCCTTGTCCTAAGACACCAGGTGATGTAGGTGGATGTCCAGATTCTGATGGTGATGGCGTCGTAGATAAAGATGATGCTTGTCCTGAGGAAAAAGGTACCGTAAGAGGTTGTCCTGATGCTGATGGTGACGGAATCGCTGATAAAGATGACAAGTGTCCTAATGAGGCTGGTGTACCAGCTAAAGATGGTTGTCCTGAAGTAAGAAAGCCTACAAGAGCAGAAATGATAAACAGATACTGTGCGGCTCCTATAAGCTTTGGCTCTGGAAAATCTCAGTCTGATACGTATAACCAGTCTATTTCTGACATCGTAAGTTTCGCTAATCAGTATCCAGAAGCTTATCTAAATGTATCAGGTTACACTGATAGCCAAGGTGCAGAAGGTGCTAATATGAGATTGTCTAAGAAGAGAGCTAAGAAAGTAGCTGATAGTATCATAGCAGCTGGAATCTCTGCAGATAGAATCACTTACGAAGGATATGGTGAGACTAACCCAGTAGCTGATAACTTGACAAAAGAGGGTAGAGAGATGAATAGAAGAGTACAGGTTTGTGCAAGCACAGCCAAGAGAATAATTGATACTTCAAATACTAAGAGATAAAGCATATTGACCACATGGTCAACTAAGTTTTTTCATACCTGATTAGCCCCGATGGTTCTCCATCGGGGTTTTTTTTTTATTTACAGTTGACTTAGATATGGTACAAAAAATAAAAAAAGATTCCTCATAAATTCAGCTAAGGAACTTCAGTTCTTATCCACTAGTAATTAAGCATAGACTTTTCAGTAGAATTCAAAATTGCCAGCACCTAACCGATACGCCTCTACTCTAGAAATACTTAATTGTAAAGTCGATTAGCTTTTGCTTGAAATTGGTGTAAGGAGGCATGAGCAGTTCTATGGCATTCGGCACATGTTGCTTAAGGATGCTTCTGGCATTAGAAAATGCCTTGAATCCATACTCACCATGCCCTTTCCCTATCCCACTATTATTAGAACCACCAAAGGGCAAATTGTTATTAAAATAATGTACCAAATTATGATTGATGCAGGTGCCTCCTGCTCGGGTATTTGCTATCAGGTGGTGGATGTTTTTCTTACTTCTACTAAAGATATATAGTGCTAAAGGTTTTTCTCTACTATTAATTTTATCAATGACTTCATCTATATCCTTAAAACTAACGATGGGAAGCACTGGACCGAAAATCTCATTGCTCATTATCTCAGCTTGAGCTGGAATATTAGTCAGGATTGTCGGGGCAATATAATCTTCCTCATCTTTATAGCTGCCCCCTAACTCCACACTAGCGCCCTGCTCTACAGCATCCACCACATAGGACTTAACTCTTTGAGCATGTTTGCTATTAACCATTCTGGCATAGGAGGATTCTCTAGATGGGTCTTCGCTATAGAATTTTTTGACATAGTCTTTGACCTTGGCTATGAAGAGCTCTTGCTTACTTTCATGAACAAAAATATGATCTGGGGCTATGCAGACCTGCCCATTATTGAGGTATTTCCCCCAAGCTATTCTTCTTGCTGCCGTATCTATAATTGCGGTTTCATCTACTACTGTAGGTGATTTCCCTCCGAGCTCCAAAGTGACAGAGGCAAGATGCTTAGCTGCTGCAGTCATTACTATTTTTCCTACCCCTGGAGAACCAGTAAAGAAAATATGATTAAATGGCAGAGCTAGTAGCCTAGTCGACGTTGCGACTCCACCCCTAAATAATGCAACCTCCTCGATCTTAAAAACCTCCTCTATGATTTTTTTTAGGATGCTGCTCGCATGAGGTGTATGCTCAGATGGCTTGAGTATGGCGGTATTGCCAGCAGCTATAGCTGATATCAGCGGTGTCAAGGTGAGGCTCACAGGGAAGTTCCATGGTGCAATGATGAGGACCACACCTTTGGGTTCGTACTTGATATAAGAGCTGGATCCTTTTAAAGCTAGAGGGGTGCCTACTTCTTCATCTCGCATCCACTTTCTTAGGTGTCGGCAGGTATGTTTTATTTCTGTAGTAATGGCATAGACTTCTGTGAGGTCAGCCTCGCTGGGATGCTTTCTAAAATCATTATATAAGGCAGTTTTGATTTCATCTCTGTATCTTATAACCACCGCCTTTAGTCTCTTTAGCTTCTTTATTCGATCACTGGCGTCTGTATTGGCAACAATATATTGATGCGCCTGCTGTTGTTTGAAAACAGTTTCTATTTCTAATAATTGTTCACTAAGGCTTACTTCTGTTGATGCTTGCATTATAGAGGGTTTAGATATAGGTCATTGCCAATTTTCCACTTTCATATTAGGTACAGAAGATTTCCTTGACAATGCTTGTTAATCAAAGATAGAAGTCTTTTTACTTAAATCAGATAATGGTCACTTGCACCCAAGTCAACATATCTGAAGCTATAAAGGCTAAATAGGATTATAGCATCTATCGTTCATGAAAACATTAAAACGATACTATTGTTCCTTTCTTTGATAAGTATGAATTTATTGATTCTTCCTTATTTTCAACCCAGCTTACCTAACATATGCAATAATTATGGACTCAATAACTCAAGGATTATTAGGAGCAACAACCTTCGCCTTAGTAAAAGATAAAGACCTAGGAAAAAAGTCATTGCTTATCGGTGCTATTGCAGGAACACTACCAGATTTGGATGTTTTTCTTGCGCCCTTTTTTAATGATATAGAATTCCTAACCATCCATAGAAGTGTTTCACATTCGATTGGCTTGGCTGTTATTCTTAGTTTATTCTTAGGAGAAGTTTTTTTCAGGATATACAAAAAGAAGCAGTCTCGGAGAAGCTGGAATGTGGCCTTTTTTCTAGCCATATTTACTCATTCCTTATTGGACTGGTGTACTACTTATGGAACCAAGTTAGTGAGTCCATTTAGTGATCATTTGTTTTCTTTGAATTCTATTCATGTTTTTGATCCATTATATACCATGATTCTTATTTCAGGTATTCTTATTCATTTAGTAAAGACCAGGAAGAACTTGAGTAGTGGAGCCCTTAAGTGTGCTTTGATTATGTCCACTGGTTATTTAATGTTAGGAATAATATCAAAGAATCATGCGTACTTTCATTTTAAGACTCAACTCGAAAATGATAACATAGCTTATGAAGATATTTTGGTTTCTCCTACACCACTAAATATCTTTTTGTGGCATGGAATTGTGAAACAAGAAAACGGATTCCAATTTAGCACATATAGCATTTTCGATAGAAAGAAACCTGTCAAATTTCAATTTGTTCAGAGCGATAATGAAGTTTTGGAAGAAGTGAAAAATGAGAGATTAATCAATTACTATCTTGACTATACGCAAGGGTTTCCTTTGGTCAAGAGAGAATCCAACAGTGACATAAAGATCTATGCAATTAAATATGGTCCGATCAATTACTTTGGGAAACCAGAGTTTGTATATCCTCTTAGTTTTAACCTGAATAATCTTTCAGAAGAGTTTATAAAGATAGATTACAGTAGAAACCAAAGAGGTCCTGTCAAGAATTATAAAAATTTATTCAAGCGAATTCTGGGACGCTGAGTAAAGACTTAATATTTCTTTTCTGTCCTTAAATGATCATCCTCCTGTTCTGGTAAGTATTATCTCTCAATAAACTGAGATGTAATTATTTGCTTTGTTAATTTTAGGAAGACCTTAGCTAGGCCTTTTAGAAGGGCTACTACAATTCGGCACCTTATGAAACTCATTCTACACCGCTCTATTCTAGAACTAAAATATACTTTTAGAATCTCTAGGCGGTCCTTTAATTCTTTGGATAATCTTGTTGTAGAAATATATCACGATGGGATATCGGGATATGGAGAAGCCACCTACAATCCATATTATGCTAATACTGAAGTAGACAGAATGATTTCAAAATTGGAATCTCTTAGATCAGAGATCGAGCATAAGCTTCCTGATTCTGCAGAGTCATTTTGGGATAAGATGCATAGTCTGCTTTTTGATTTTCCATTTGCGCTTTGTGCCCTTGATGTAGCTATGCAAGACTGGTTTGCCAGGAAAGCTGGACTGCCCTTGTACGCCTATTGGGGATTAGAATTAGTACAGCTTCCTAAGACCAGTTTTACTCTGGCAATAGAAGCTCCTGATAACATGATTCAGAGAATGAAAGAAATGCAGTGGGATAGCTATAAAATTAAATTAGGGACACCTGATGATATACAGTTGGTCAAAACGCTTAGAAACCACAGCGACGCTATATTCCGTGTAGATGCTAATTGTGCTTGGACGGTAGAGGAGACAATAGAGAAATCTATTCAGCTGAAAGAACTAGGTGTCGAGTTTATAGAGCAACCCCTTCCTGCTGAGGAATGGCAGGCGATGAAAAAAATCTATAAAGATGGTGCTCTCCCACTCATAGCTGATGAAAGTTGTCGCACAATAACTGATATCGAGAAATGCGTAGATACCTTTCATGGGGTCAATATTAAGATTATGAAGTGTGGAGGCTTGACTCCTGCAATGAGAATGATAAAACGAGCGAAATCTCTTGGACTAAAGGTAATGGTAGGCTGTATGACTGAATCTACAGTCGGTATATCCGCCATTGCTCATCTTTTGCCATTGCTCGATTATGCAGATATGGATGGGGCATTATTTTTGAAAAGCGATATAGCAACTGGTGTAAAGATCACTAATGCTAGTATTGTTTTTCCTGAGGAGCCGGGCACTGGAGTTGAATTAATTTAGAAAAACACTGGTTGGCTCTCGGTTAATTACAAAGTCAGGTCATAGAATTTGCTGAATAAAAAAACCTCCAGTGAAATACTCACTGAAGGCTTCTATAATTCGTGTTTTTTTCAGGTCTATTCTGCTATGGCTGCACAATGCTCATTCATCGCTGCCATAAGACTATCTGCGATCATCTGAGCTGTACGACCTTCTATCATGTGTCGCTCTATCATATGGACTAGATTTCCGTCTTTAAAGAGAGCAATGGCTGGTGAGGAAGGTGGGTAAGGCAGTAAATATTCTCTTGCCTTGGCGACGGCCTCCTTATCCACACCTGCAAATACCGTCACCGCTTTAGTCGGTTTTGCAGCATTATGAAGGCTAAATTTAGCGGCAGGCCTTGCATTTCCCGCTGCACAGCCGCAAACAGAGTTGACTACCATGAGGACGGTCCCTTCTTTGGAGCCTAATACTTTGTCTACTTCTTCTGCTGAGCTGAGACCATCAAATCCAAAATCGGTCAGGTCTTTCGCCATAGGTGTAACTAGTTCTAAAGGATACATATATATATTTTACTTTATACGTTAATTATCTTAAACTTGTAGTGCGAATATCTAACAATATTCCTTATGAAAAAGATTTCAATAAGCTCTATTTTCTGCTCATTTCTTCTAATATGCTGTACTAATGATACCATCCCAATTATAGAAGATTGTGATGATACCCTCAGCTACAATGGAAGGATGTCTGAATTGATTGATAGAACCTGTGCTTATGCGGGCTGTCATGTTTCTGGATTCTCTGATGGAGATTTTAGTACTTATAATGGACTATTAAGGGATGTAGAATCCTTTCCGTCTGAAATCTATGGCAATAGTATGCCGCCCTCAGGCAGTTCTCCCCAGCTGAGCCCAGAAGAAATTGAATTATTTAATTGTTGGGTTACCAATGGGTATCCAGAAAACTAAGTATGAAGAAATTAGCTATACTCTGTCTAGTCGCAGTCTGCTTTTGGCTAGCTTGTACTAAAGACACCTTTGAGTTTACAGGGGTGGACTGTAACGAAGCGGTGACCTATGACGGGCAGATGCAAGAAATAATAGACACTAACTGTTCTTACAGTGGCTGCCATGATGGGGCGAATGCTCCTGGTGACTATACTGATTACTCAGGACTAAGTGTTCATTTCGGAAGAGAGATATTCAGTAGAGTTGTAGAACGGGTTCAGGATACTGTTTTAGGTATGCCACCCAATTATGCCACTGGAGGACCAAAAGACCTTTCTGAAGAAGACTTTATGTTATTTAATTGCTGGATAGACCAAGAGTTTCCAGAAAACTAGATCAATGTCAAATTTAAGATATACCATATTATTACTGATAACACTTCTGCCTTTCATTACTTATGGACAGTCTACTTATCAGACCTTTAAGGATACTAGAGTCATAAATTCTCAATCTGTGGAAACACTTAAAAAGGGAATATTGGACTTCAGAATCGGACACAGATTTGGAGATGTAGGAGGAGGCTGGCCCACTTTTTATGGTTTCGAGACGGCCGCTGATGTCTTATGGGAATTTGATTATGGGCTGACAGACAATTTCATGGTCGGTATCATGAGAGCAAAGGGTAGTGGACCCTTGAAGCAGAATGTCAGTGCACTCTCTAAGTTTAGAATATTGAGACAGGGAGAAAAGAGTCCTTTTAGTTTAGGCTTTTCAGGTATCATGTCGATTTCTACAATGGCAAAAAGTGATAATGCAGGCAGGATAAATTTCTTTGCAAAGTTTGCCCACCGTGTCAGTTATAATGTGCAAATGATACTAGCTTCTAAAGTATCCGAAAGGTTCTCTCTGCAAGTCAGCCCACAGTTTACCTACAGAAACATAGTGCCTACAGACGATAGGTTAGTCGTACAAGATAAAAACGTACTACCCAGTATCAGCGCAGCAGCGAAATTTCAGTTCAATAAAGTCTTTGCACTTATAGTGGACGCTACTGTTCCTTTTTCAGAGTACAGAAGAACACTTAACTCTGAGGGAGAAAGAGATTTTCATTACCCCTTTGGTGTTGGATTTGAGTGGGAAACGGGAGGCGGACACGTTTTTCAGATTAATTTAACAAATGCAAAAGGCATGATAGAAACTGATTATATACCTTACACCACTAGTAGTTGGGGAGCAAGTGAGTATAGAATCGGATTTACTATAGCTAGACAGTTTAACTTATGATAAAGTCTTATAAGGACAAGTTTGTTGTCTCTTTCTTTTTGTCTGTTTTTATCTTTTGTGCTTCTCTTATGTTGCCACAAGATGAAATCGAGGATGTAGACCTTAGTGTTTCTAAGGTACTTACCATTCTAGGTGCTGGTAATTCTAAGCACTATCCTAAGTCAAAAGACTTTTCTGTTTCAGCTGCTAGGGGAGAAGCCCTCTTTAAAGAAGGTATAGCTACAAAACCTGGTGGTGGAAAAACAAAAAAGCAGAGTAAACACTTTGTCTGTACTTCTTGCCATAACATCGAAAGAGAAGACCCTGATCTTGCAGTAGTAGATCCACAAGCAAGACTGGATTATACGGATGCCAAAGGCCTGCCCTTCTTGCAAGGCACCACCATGTATGGAGTCGTCAATAGAGAGACTTTCTACAATGATGACTATTATAAGAAGTATGGTGATCTAGTAGTCCCGGCTAGAGAAAATCTTAGAGAAGCCATCCAGCTTTGTGCAGTAGAATGTGCTCAGGGTAGAAAATTAAAATCCTGGGAGCTAGAGTCTATACTTGCTTATCTGTGGACACTACAGCTCAAACTTTCTGATTTGGACCTTAACAAAGCAGAGTTAGAATCTGTCTATGCTGCCATAGACGGTAATGCGGAGAAAGCCTCTGCTGTAGAAATTCTAAAATCTAAGTACCTCACTAAGGCACCTGCCACCTTCGGAACAGCCTATGACTCTATGAGCAAGAAAGGTACGCTGAAAGGGGATAAAGAAAATGGAAAAAAGATATACGAGAACTCTTGTTTGTTCTGCCACGAAAACAAAAAATATTCCTTTTATCATCTAGATAATGAGAAGCTGACCTTTAAACATCTAAGTAAGAAAGCTAATGGTTATGGAAAGCATTCTCTCTACCAAGTATCGAGATATGGGGTCTATTCTAAGTCTGGAAAGAAATCTTATATGCCGCAGTATCCTTATGAAAAGATGAGCGATCAGCAGCTAGAAGATCTCAGGTCTTACATAGACTTCATGGCACAATAAAACCATTGCTTATCTTTAGGCATACCTAACTAGCAACCCTCTATTGCCTAATCTCAAACAAAGATTTAATTCTGCTGCCGAGAAGCAACCCCTCCTTGGTATGCTCGTCTATTCATTTGTAGGCTTTCTGAGACCGGCTATCTATATATTCTTACTTCCAATTTATCTCGAGTTCTTATCAGACACAGAATATGGACTCTATGATCTCATGATTATAACGGGCGGTTTATTAGCCGTTTTTGTCACGCTAAAGCTTAGCTCTGCAATGCTGACACAGTATTATGACTATTATGATGATGAAGTAAAAAAGCGCAGGTATCTCAGTAGTCTATTTAGTGTCAGCCTATACATATCCATCGTATTTGCAGTTGTTCTTTTCTTTTTAGGAGATCCTATATTTAAAACTGTTTTCCAATCTGAAGAGGTTCGCTTCTTCCCATATGGATATACTATCTTATTATACGCAATTCTTTCTGAGGTTAACTATTGCTATTTCATCTATCTCAAAAACGAGAAGAATCTAGGCAAGTACGTATTTATCGTCTTGACACAAATAGTCTTGGCAATAATCCTTCAGTTCATATTTATTATTCCTTTAAATCAAGGGGTCCAGGGTGCTCTTTTAGGCATGTTAATAGCTAATGTCATTACGACCCTGTGCATCCTATTTATGGAAAAGGACATTATCACCTTTCGACCTGACATAGCGATGATAAGCACTTCTCTTAAGTTTAGCACAGCTCTTATTCCTTACCTGCTGATTTATTGGGTACTGACTAAGGGTGGGAAAATTATTTTGGAACGTTATGCTGATTTGTCTGTGGTTGCAGTCTTTGCTCTCTTGATAACGATTGCTAGTGTAGTTATTATGGTCGTAGAAGCTGTCATTAATGGTATTAGACCTTTTTTGTTTGAGCTGTTTGCCAGAAAGGAAATAGCAGGAGACAGAGATAGAATAGATCTCTTTTCTAAGATGAT
>CALLAE010000166.1 GCA_938002665.1 uncultured Saprospiraceae bacterium
AAAAGAGGCACAAGTAATTTATTATTAGCTCAGCATACAGATAGAAGCCAAGATTTTAAATTCTAATGATATCTTAAATAGAAGAGATTTTGCAAAAAAGCTTAGCGCACTAGACCGGCATCAATAGTGATATTGACCTCACATTCTGAAAGTGTAATAATGTCCGTATAACCCTCATCATCTACATCGCTATCGGACTTATCATCATCTAGGTTAGGCGGGCAAAAAGAATAGCCAGTGGGCTTTCTGAACCTTACAATATATTCTCCATCTGGAAGATGCTTAAAGAGGTAGGTGCCCTGAGCATCTGTTACTTGCATATCTATAGTTTCCAGATTGGTATCTAGTAGCTCTACAGTTACGCCAGGAGCTGGTTTGTCTGCATCATCATACCTGCCTTGTATTCCTTGTGTCTCACTATCGATCCATACTTTGTTTCCGATAGTCCCATGGGGCATATCGAAGAGCATATCTACATTTTTGTATATAAAACAGCCATCTCTGTTGTTTGTCACTCTGACAAAACCAGACATATCACCTGAGCCTTTAAGGTTTATAAATTCATCAATACTGGTTACACCTTCCACATCCCATTCATAGCTTAGGTCTAGATCTCCATCTAGGAGGTACTCTACGCGGGCTACCCCATTCCTGACACCATCGCCATCGCACTCATACGAGTGATAACTTAATGATAGGTCTTCAGCAGTACCAAAATATCCACAACCACCATCTTTGTTGCAACCATATGCTGCAAATAGAGAAATGAAAATAATGGAGTAGCTGAACCTACTGATCAATGACATTAAAAAAAGCTATTAAAAGTTAAATAAATAACCCTGAAAAGGGTTAGATAGAAATGGCAGGAAAAGCTGCAATTTATATCAAATGATACACTGTGACAACTTACCATAACACTTGCGAGATGGAGAACTCCACAATAGACTAATGGACGACACTAAATTACACTTTCGTATGCCTAAAATCTAACAAGAATATCACCTTAACAAAACTAGAGATCCACAATATCTTAACAAGACATTAGATATAATGAAGGATCTGTATGGAATCTTCCTGATACAATTGCTATATAATTAATAATGATTAGCATATACTAACACAATTTTACAAACAACTGCAAAGGGAAGTATAGTCTATAAAATTAATTCTAAAGCGAAGGTCTACAATTATTTTCATTTCCTAATTCGGTAGTATCTTTACGATTAGACCTAGCCTAATAATCCACTTTAGACTATTAACTCAAAATTCAACTAAAAGATGAAAGTCACAGCAGAAAAAAATGAAAAAGTTTCTAATATGATTTTTGCATCTATCTATCCGCTTTACATCAACAAGTTGGAAAAAAAAGGTAGAACAAAAGATGAACTCGATCAAGTCATCAAATGGCTCACCGGGTTTGATCAAGATACTTTGCAAGCACTTATTGATGAAAAAGCAACCTATGGAGCACTTTTTCAGCAAGCTAAAATTCATCAAAACGCGGACATGATTAAAGGAGTAGTCTGTGGTTATAGAATTGAGGAAATAGATGATAAGTATAATGTGTACAAACAATGCCGACGTATGGAGAAGTTGATCGATGAACTGGCAAGAGGACGTAAGATGGAGAAGATATTACGTCAGGAAAAAAAATAGGAAGCTCTTTTTAGTCTAATTAACTATCATAAAAATTGTCTGAGTCTTTTAACAATTCCAAGCCTGAAAATTGGAAAAGCAATAAAATCTGAATTGATCGACTATCAAAAGTCCTTGATAAATCGGGAATAGAAAAGAAGTTATAAAGCATTATTCAAAATTCGAATGTGACGTCACATATAGCTTCTACCTTCCTGATTACTATACTGTATCATTCCCTAACTAACTGCTTAATCTTAATGCCTACTGCTGCAAAAATCAAAGTCATAAAAGGACTGACATAATTGAATACAGCATACATAAAATACTCACTCACTGAGACACCTAGCACCCCAGACTGATAAGCCCCACAAGTGTTCCAAGGAATCAGCACCGAAGTAACAGTTCCCGCGTCCTCTATCGTTCGACTTAGATTCTCAGGAGCCAGGCCTTTATCCCTATATGCCTTGTCAAACATCTTTCCAGTAACGACGATAGATAGATACTGATCTGAAGCAGTCAGATTAAGTGAAAGTGCGCTAGCGACTGTGGCTGCAAAGAGGCCAAAAATAGATTTTGCCAAGCTTAGCAAAGCCTTACTAATTCTAGACAATGCTCCTATAGCTTCCATAACCCCTCCGAACACCATCGCACACATAATGAGCCAGATAGTACCTAGCATGCCTTTCATACCGCCTGCAGAGAAAAGATCATTTAGAGAATCGCTACTAGTAGTGACAGCTACGTCCCTAGTCATAGCATTCATTACACCTTTGTAGGCAGTGGTGGCATTTAAGGCCTCTGCTCCTGCAACTGAGGCCACTATATCAGGCTGAAAAATAACAGCGAAAAGCCCACCCAATAAAGTCCCTGCAAGCAACGCTATCAAGGGCTTAGTCTTTCGAACAATCATAAAAATGACAATGACAGGCACTAGTAGCACTAGTGGCGAAGTATTAAAAGAGGCGTCTATTACCCTCAGCATATCAGCAGTCTCAGCCTGCCCAGATGTTTTTTGTGTCAGACTTAGAAATACAAAAACAACCAGAGTTACTAACACTGAAGGAACAGTTGTGAGCATCATATATCTGATATGATCAAATAACTTAGCGCCGGCCATAGCAGAGGCTAGATTAGTGGTATCAGAAAGTGGAGACATCTTATCCCCAAAATAGGCACCTGATATTACTGCTCCAGCTGTCATGCCCATAGGCACCCCCAGTGCCTTGCCTATGCCTATTAAGGCTATACCCACCGTTGCCGAAGTCGTCCACGAGGAGCCTGTAGCCAAAGAAATAATAGCACAGATAATTACTGTAGCGGGAAGGAAGATAGCTGGGTTCAATATCATTAACCCATAATAGATCATAGTAGGAATGATACCACTAATGAGCCAAGTACCCGCTAGAGCACCGACCATGAGTAAGATAAGAATGGCCCCGGTAGTGGATTTAAAATTTTCAGCCACTTCTGCAATCATGCTTTCATAACTCACTTTATTCCAGAAACCCACTATCGCCGCCACCGCAGCTGCTAGTAACAACACAAACTGATTAGATCCACTCAGCGCATCATCACCAAAAACCAATACATTGACTGTAAGTAGCGCAATAAGGAAAAACAGAGGAATCAGTGCTTCCCATATATTCAATTCCTTATTACTGCTAAGCTGCTTCTCTATCATGGTGAGTAGTTATCAGACTAAGATAACTTTTCATTTGGATATCTAGAACTTCATTTCTACGACTGCCCGCTCTACTTTGCCTTCAAGAGGAGGGTTGAGTTTATGTATCCTTACTTTGGCGGCCGTCACATTATCTAATTGTTGGATTTTTTTGATGATATGAAGAGCGACCGTTTCCAGTAACTTTCTCGTTTGTGCCATCTCTTGTTCTACTATCTTATACACCTCTTCATAATTGACAGTGTCATAGATATTATCATCCAAAGTGTCAAAACTCTTTAGCTCCACTGATACATCGCAGACAAAATCATTGCCCTTCTTGCGTTCCTCATCGTAAAAGCCATGAAAAGCAAAAAAAGTTAATCCTTCTAGGGCTACTATTGTTTTCACTGATCTCCTATTATTACTTAATAATTAGGCAATATTACACTTTCCCATTTTATTAGCAATGATTACTTGTTAGAAATTGAGGTTGACCATCGAGGCATTGAGTAAAGTGATAGCTGCATATCACCATAGATACACAACAACGACTCTACAAATTTAGAAAGCAAAATTGTATATCCACTTAATCTATTAACTTAGAACTATGAAATACGCATTTCTGCTCAGTGGTATTATAGAGATAGTGGGTGGTATCATCTGCTATGTAAAACCAGATTTTATAGCGCCCATAGATGGCTCAGTCATTTTCAGACTCTATGCCATCAATGCCTTAGTGCTGGGCCTACTAAATATATTCTTGTATGTCCACTATGAAGAAAATAAGTTTTTCAAGAACTGCTTTCTTGCTATGCTGTTTTTCCATGCAGCTATCTCTGTCATTGTGTACAGTGCTGCTCCCACTAGCATCACTTATCAGCTGCCCGCTACCCTGACCCATCTAGCACTATTTGTTATTTTTTTCTTAAGCTACATGAAAGATCTAAAACCCGATACTCCCTGATATAACGCTGGGCAATGTGCTCGACGCCTCTGCCATTTGTCTGAAACAGGATTTTTAAGATTTGTAAGATTTACAGGATCTATCATATCACTTCTTTTTCATTTTGACCTCTGAAAGAGTGGAAATCTGTCTGCCGATAGGAAGAAATCTTTCGTCTTGTCTATCCTAGTTTATGTTCAGCGTAGATTGAAGTAAAGCATTGAGCTGGACCATCTACGTTGGATGATTATTTAAGACTCTGTCTTAAGAGCTGGGCAATGTGCTGTCTTGATGATGGGTAATCTGCTTCCCACTACTGCCTTTTGTCTGAAACAGGATTTTTACGATTAATACGATTTGCAGGATTTATCCTATCACTTCTTTCGTTTTGACCTAGAAACAAGTGGTGGAATTTCTCTCCATTTTTCTTTAGTATGATTAAAAATAGTTCATCACTAAAAAACTATAAACTAAGAAACTATGCACTAGATATATCTATGCACCAGAAAAACTATATTTATCCTCCCTAATAAAAACTCATGTTTGCAGAATACCTTAAGCTCGGCACTGGACACATACTTGATCCTAATGGCATAGACCATGTCCTATTTTTGATAGCTTTAGTTATTGCTTATAGTTACAAAGAATGGAAAGGTGTCATCGTTCTAGCTACTGCCTTTACATTTGGACATTCTGTTACTCTGGCTTTGGCGGCATTAGATGTCGTTGCTGTCTCTAGCAAATTGATTGAGATATTTATAGCAGTCTCTATTGCGGTTACTGCCTTATTCAATATCCTAAAGCCTGACTCAGATAATAAGGCTGCCTTACGTTACCCTACTGCTTTTATTTTTGGTCTTATCCACGGGCTTGGTTTTTCTAATTTCTTCAAAACCATCTTAGGAAAAGACAATATTGCACAACCACTTCTTGCTTTTAATATAGGCGTCGAACTGGCACAAGTTATCATTGTACTCCTTGTTCTACTTGCGAGCTATCTGCTCACCTCAGTTCTAAAAATAAAAAAGAGGCACCTAGTTATAGCTACCTCTGTTATAATTTTATTGTATTCTATTAAGCTAGTTCTTGAGAGAATCTAAAATTTCCCTCCTAGCCTAAAAATCCAATCGGCATATTACTAGACATCGTATCATAGAAGTTACCAATGTTAGGAAAGATGGTTTTCAGCTCACTCCGCTCTACACCAAACCACAAGGCCAACTCTCCGAAATACTCGTCTACAGAAGTCGTCGGTATCATGACGCCATTACTATAATTTGCATTTTCACTCAGCTCCAGTTCCCCCGCTAGTTCTAGTAAGGGATATTCTCCGAAGATCTTACCGCCCTGTACAGGGCCGCCCATTACCATTACATTACCACCCCAACCATGATCTGTGCCTTCACCATTATAAGTAAGGGTCCTTCCAAATTCTGAGCTAGTAAAAGTTGTCACACAATCTTGCGCACCAATTCTTACAAGCGCATCATTAAATTGCTTCATGCCATTAGAGATATCTCCTAACATGTAGGCTTGCGTTTCTAGTAGTTCGTCATGGTGATCCCAGCCACCTGCTTCTACAAAGAATATCTGTCTCTTAGCACCTAATTTTTCTCTTGCAGAAATCATTCTGGCAACCATTTTCATGGATTTAGAAAAATCAGAATCGGTAAATAAGTCATCTAGGAAAGGCGCTTCATTAAGACCTTCAGTAACAATACTATTTGCCTCCACAGAATTCTTAATGACGTCTATATACGTTTTCTTGAAGACATCATCATAATGTGCATCTACCATGTTGTCTATAGCTCTATTTCTCAGTTGCATGTAAGTACCGACAGTCGGATCATCATAATTGATAATTCCTATTGCACCGTCATCTTTGTCTACTGTATATTCTACTGCGGAGGTTCCTGTCTGAAAAATATTTGTTCCTGACAAAGAGATATTCATAGAGATATTAGGATTGTCATTAGCGCTCTGCATCATGTCTGCTATTCTGCCTCCCCAGCCTATGCTAGACCGATCATGAGGGACAGAAGTCTGCCATTGTTGCACCTGATCTGCATGAGAGAAT
>CALLAE010000167.1 GCA_938002665.1 uncultured Saprospiraceae bacterium
ATGAAAATACTGAATGCGCAGTTCCAGAATTTTGATCATGGAGACATGATAGAATTTGAGGACACAGGCATCTTCTCTTTCCTCTTTCATCAGGGTGGCATGGGCAGCTTTGCGTATACAACTTCTTGCTTTGAGAAAAATTTTGAAAGCACGATGACACTTATCGGCAGCAAAGGCACTATCAAAGTTGCAGGGCAATACATGGACAGGATAGAATACTGCAATGTGGAAGGACTAGCACCAGCTACCCTATCCGCTAACGATAACCTGGCCAACATTGCAGCAGTCTATAAAAATGTTATTTCCAACATAGAGTCTAACTCTTCCGTTATGACAACCCCACTTGACGGGAAGGCTGTCGTAAAACTTATAGAGCAGGTCTATAGTTTTAGATAGCACTCTTGCTTCTAAGGCCTGTGCGGCTGCTCAACTTTTTCAGTTATTAATCTTATATTGTTTTGAACTTAGCAAAATCAAAACAACTTCCATGATAGATCTTATTAAGTCTGCATGTTATATTCTTTTGTTTTTTCAATGGACTCCTTGCGACGCTTCTCTTGATCCCATTGTTTTTGAACCCTGTAATTCTGGGCTAGACTTTGTAGAGTTTGACTGGAATGATGTTGCAGGAGCTACTTGTTATGAGCTTTCTATTACTAATCTCACAACTGGGATTGTGACCACTGAAATAATTCCAAGTTCAGAATTTTTTATCGTGGGCTTATCTGAGAATGAAGAAATAGAAATGCAAGTCATCGCAAAGTCAGGAGATCCTAGCTGTAACTCTACTGCAACTATTTTATGTGCTACTACAGTTTGTGCACAATTTCCACCTTTATCGTTCGAACCTTGTCTAGAAGGACCTGGAGCGATAACTTTTTCATGGGATGCCATTGTGGGTATTTCAGAATATATCGTGACCAATGCTGCTGATAATATTCCTATTACTCAGTCAGAACTAGATTACACTGTTACAGGCTTAGACCCTTTGCAAGAGGTGACTATAACAGTACAAGCCGTCCATCCAGTGCTTGGCTGTGCCATCAACCCTTCTACCATTTCTTGTACGGCACCTTGTCCTGACCTGCCTATGTTGAGTAATATCGTTTGTGCTGATTCTGGTATTGACTTTGTCTTCTTTAGCTGGGATGAATTGATGGGCATAAATGGTTACGAAGTCACCTGGCAGATAAACAATGGGATGGAACTCACTGATACTATTCAGACCTCTGAATTAAATTTTCCTGGAGAATTATGGCCTGATCAGCTCAACGCTGAAGACCAAGTCAACATCGCTGTCACTGCGATCAATGTAGACCCACAATGTGGAAATGGTGTACCGCAGACAGCTACTTGTGCTGCAACCGGTTGTCCCGTTATAACTTTTACAAATGTAACCCAAGAAGTCTGTTGGACTCCTACTGATGGGCCAATCCAATTATTACTAGGAGAAGTTTTAGACGATGACGGTAACGTAATAGATGGTGAGATAAAATGGGAAGGTAGTGAGGTGGATGCCTTGACTGGTCTTTTTATGCCATCTAATACAGAAGCGAGTATGTTATATACAATGAGCTACGAATTTTCTCCTTCTAGTTTAACCGGCGTATGCATATATTCTGGCAGTTTTTTCATACAACTCAACATCCAACCTAGCCCATCGCTCAGTCTTGTCAAAGAAGCAGTCTGTATCGGCGACCCTGTCATGCTGATGGGCCTAGCTTCTCCTGATCCTCAGGTAGAAAGAACTTTTGATTTCGATGGCGGCGAAGTAGTTCTTGACAACTGGCCAGAACAATTAGATTTGGTTTATCAAATTCCAGGAACAAAAACAGTGACCTTGACCGAGACGAGTGCCCCTGGTTGCTCCGTCAGCAGCATGATTAATTTTGAGGTAGTAGAAGCAGATGCTATTATCATTTCTTGTGAAGACGTAACCACAAGCAGCGTCACTTTTGTATGGGATGTAATACCAGAAGCATTAGGATATAACTACAGTATAGATGGAGGGCCTACTACTCTTATTCCAGAAACTTCTGTTGTAATAGATGGACTTAACATAGACGAGGAAGTAACCATTGTAGTCACTGGATTTTTTGATCCTACCCAGCCATGTGATATAGTCGGGACTGCCAGTTGTATCACAGGAGAGACAAATGCCACTGATGGCTTAGTAAACAAAGAAATAACAATCTACCCAAATCCAGTTAGCGATATTTTACACCTTTCCTATCCAGCCAAAGAATTTGAAGTCAAGCTATTTACTTTAGATGGGCAAGTTGCAAGTCAGGCATTTAGACAAAATAAACTAGATGTCAGTCACCTAGGGTCTGGCGTATACCTACTTGTCATCTCTGATCGCCAGAATGGAAAAAAGACTACTGAAAGGATAATGGTCTATTAGTAACTTGGCGGAAAATATTTCGAAAGTGTAAAAATCCATATTCTGTTATCTTTGACTCATGACAGAAAATATTCATCCCATTTTCGATAAGCTCTTGACCAGAGCAGACAAAGAAAACTTCCTTAACCAAAAGAGCAAGGTCTTATGGTTTACTGGTATATCTGGATCAGGCAAGAGCACCATTGCGCAAGGACTAGAAAAAAAGCTTTTCTCTCATGGCTACTTCAATCAAGTCTTGGATGGAGATAACACAAGGTCGGGCATCAATAAAAATCTAGGCTTCTCTATAGAGGATAGACAAGAAAATATCAGGAGAATAGCAGAGCTGAGTAAATTGTTCCTAGATGCAGGAGTCATCTGCCTCAATAGCTTTGTAAGCCCCACAATCGCTATCCGCCAAGTAGCCAAAAATATCATTGGAAATGAGCACTTTATCGAAATATTTGTCAATACTCCCTTGCATATCTGCGAAGAAAGAGACGTAAAAGGTCTATATGCAAAAGCACGAGCAGGAGAAATAAAAGGATTTACGGGTATAGACTCTCCTTTTGAAGCACCACAAAAGCCTGATTTAGAGTTACTTACAGAAAATGAAACTATAGAAGAATCTATCGCAAAAGTGTTTAATTTTGTGCTCCCTAAAATTTCATTAACCTAGTTAAAGGACTCAATGGACTACAGTATAAATCATCTCAAGGTATTAGAGTCAGAATCTATCTATGTATTGCGAGAGGTTGCTTCGCAATTTGAAAACCCTGTTCTGATGTTTTCAGGAGGGAAGGATTCCATTTTAATGGTACACCTCGCATACAAAGCATTCTTTCCTGCAAAAATTCCGTTTCCTCTTCTTCACATAGATACGGGTCATAACTTCCCTGAAACAATAAAATTCAGAGATGATCTGGTAGAAAAGATAGGCGCTAAACTTATTGTCGGTTCAGTACAAGAAGCCATTGATAAAAGAATGGTGACGGAAGAAAAAGGAGTCAATGCTAGTCGTAATGGTCTACAGACTGCTGTCCTTCTAGAAAGTCTTGAAAAAGGAAAATACGATGCGGCACTTGGAGGAGCGAGAAGAGATGAAGAGAAAGCAAGAGCTAAAGAAAGATTCTTCTCTCATAGAGATGAGTTCGGGCAGTGGGATCCTAAAAACCAGCGTCCAGAATTATGGAATATCTTCAATGGCAAGCACCAGATGGGAGAGCATTTCAGAATCTTCCCCATAAGTAACTGGACAGAACTAGATGTCTGGCAGTACCTAGCAGCAGAAAAAGTAGAATTACCTTCTTTGTATTATGCACACGAGAGAGAAGTATTCGAAAGAGATGGCACCTTGCTTGCTGACTGCGATTACATAGAAAAAAAGCCTGAAGAAAAAGTATACAAAGAAGTTGTGAGATGTAGAACCATCGGAGACATGACCTGCACTGGTGTATGGAAATCTGATGCAAAAACAACTGAACAAATTATAGAAGAAGTCGCTACCACTCGTATGACAGAAAGAGGCGGACGTACTGACGACAAGCGTTCTGAAACCAGCATGGAAGACAGAAAGAAAAAAGGATACTTCTAAGACCGAACTAAGAAAAACTAACATGTCTAACGACCACCACCTAGATAGCGAATTATTAAGATTTACAACTGCAGGTTCTGTAGATGATGGAAAGTCTACTCTCATAGGGAGATTACTCTATGATAGTAAGTCCATCTTCCAAGATCAGTATGAGCAGATAGAACGTATCAGCGAAAAGCGAGGAGAAGAAGGTGTCAACCTAGCTCTACTCACTGATGGCCTTAAGTCAGAAAGAGAACAAGGTATTACTATAGATGTCGCCTACCGATATTTTGCTACGCCTAAGAGAAAGTTCATCATTGCAGATACTCCTGGCCACATCCAGTACACCAGAAACATGGTTACTGGAGCCTCTTCTGCTAATGTCGCACTTGTGCTGATAGATGCAAGAAATGGCGTCGTAGAGCAAACTAAGAGACATGCTATAATTGCTTCCTTGCTACAGATACCTCATGTCGTTGTTTGTATAAACAAGATGGACCTCGTAGACTACGATGAAGCCGCTTACAATAAGATACAAGATGACTTCGAAAAATTTGCTGCTAAGCTAGATGTCGTAGACGTACACTTTATTCCTATCTCAGCTCTGATAGGTGACAATGTCGTACATCGGTCTGACAAGACACCATGGTATGATGGCCCTACTCTCATGTACTATCTAGAAAATGTTCATATCGCCAGTGATGAAAATTTTATAGACTGTCGTTTCCCAGTACAGTATGTAGTAAGACCCTATAGTGATGAGTATCATGATTATAGAGGGTACGCAGGTAGAATGGCAGGTGGGGTGATGAAGAAAGGTGATGAAGTCTTATTATTGCCTTCAGGATTTACTTCTAAAATAAAAACCATACAAGGCCCAGCTGGCGAGCAAGACATGGCATTCCCTCCTGAGTCCGTAACTATACTCTTAGAAGATGATTATGATCTGAGCAGAGGAGACATGATCGTCAGACCTAATAACAAACCCGATGTGACTCAAGACATAGAGGTTATGATGGTGTGGTTTGATAGTGATAAGCCCCTACAAGTAAAAGGGAAGTATGCAGTCATGCACACCACACAAGATGTCAGATGTGTGGTCAAGGAAATCAGATACAAACTAGATATCAATACGCTACACAGACAGACGGAGCACGATGGCATAAAAATGAATGATGTTGCCAGAGTAGTGCTCAGAACTACTAAGCCACTCTTCAAAGATGCTTATAGAAACAACCGTATCACAGGTAGCCTAGTGCTGATAGATGAAGGCACTAATAATACTGTAGGTGCTGGCATGATTATCTAGAAAAGCCTGACTCAATTATTTTTGTAAATTTCTAACTACGTAAGACATTACAGTTAGGCAACATTTGCAAAAATTAAAAATTGGTAGTAGTTTCAGATAATCGTTGTAACTACTTATGATTTTCAGAAGCACCCTATTAGTCTTACTACTTACTCCCCTTTTTTCCATTGGTCAAGAAATCTGTGACAATGGTGTAGATGATGATAATGATGGTCAGATAGACCTCAATGATAGCGACTGCCTCTGCTTAGACATCCTAGATGATCTAACTTACCTGCCGAATGGAAACTTCCAATCTAGTCCATCATGCTGCCCAGAAAACAATTTTTCCAAAGACGATTGTCTAGATAACTGGATTCCTGTGAATGGTTCGCCAGAGCATATTGATCCTGACTGCTATCCCGACTTATCAGAGGAAGAAACAATAGGCATACCTATAGAGAGTGAAATTATCGGGTTGAAATACAATGACTTTAGTTCTTTTGTTTTCAAAGAGACTTTTGGTACCTGTACAAACGTGCAACTTGATGCAGGGATAAAATATAGACTTACATTTGATATTCGCTTCACACCTAAGGATGAACACAACTCAGGAATAGGTAATCCCAAGTTAGTTTTTTATGGACTAAAAGATTGCAACGAACTAGTTTTTACAGATGCTACTGAAGGTGATCTTTGTGATTTGAACTTTGATCTATATCCTTTGGACTCATTAAGTTTTGATAATGTTTCATATACAGAATGGCAGACGGTCAACAAAACTTTTGCTGCGCCAGAAAATATTAATGCAATTATAGTAGGCTTTGACTGTAGAGCTTCTGTGTATAGCCTTAAAAGATTTATGTTCTTAGACAATATTAAAATCTCAAGGTTACTCAATCAGCAATTTGATTTTGATCTGAGTATAGAACCTGATGGCGATCCTTGTGATGAAAATTTCTCACTCTCTACAATGTCAGTTAGTGGATTTGATTATCAATGGTACAATGATGGCGTAGCTATTTTAGGAGAAAACGATAACACCTACTCCGTGACAGACAACGATAGTGGAATATTTCAGCTTGCATTAGCTAACCCGGATGGCTGTGTCGTACTTAACCCTGTAGACCTCAACTCAGACGAGAGTAGAATAGATACGACCATTTGTTCTGGAACTACACTGGATCTTAGTACTGGCTCATATGATGAGTCTGGTACTTACACTGAAAAACTTTCCTCAGATTTTAGTTGTAATACTTTCATTTATGACCTAGACATAGCAGACATAATAGTAGGTGAGACTGTGGTTGCCAGCTTTCAAAAAGGCAGTGTCTACTCTTTTGCTGGAGAACAATATGACACGACTGGCACCTTTGAAGTTGTACTACAAACGGCTAAAGGTTGTGATAGTTTAGTCACGCTAGTTCTTTCTGAATTAGATTTTACAATTAATGTCCCTAATGTTTTCGATTCTTCTCTGTCAGGAAATGACAGGCTGACTGTATACATAGACCCCTCTAGTGTGGAAGTAGTCAATGAATTTTCTGTCTATGACAGATGGGGTAACCTTATCTTCAGTAAAAAGAACCTTCCTCCTAATAAACCTGACCTAGGATGGGATGGAAGAATAAATAATAAAGCAGTGAATCCAGGCGCCTACATCGTATATCTACAAGCTACCTTTAATGATGGTGCTGTCAAAGAGCAATGGACGACAGTGCATCTTATTAAATAAGCACAATAGCATCACCTGCACCGATGCTTTTTAGTGTTGGCAGATATCGGATCGGCGACATCCGTCGTGCTGACGAAGGAAGCATGATCGTGATCCTCGTTTGTTATCTAGAGTTATTTAGTATCCTGTAGGTAATCCAATCATTATTGTAATACAATTGAACTATGTTAATCCCGTCGTATATTAACTGAATTTGATTGTTGATTGTAATACCGCAGTTCAACACCTGGCCATCAGAATCAAGCACTCTGTATTTTAAATCATGTCCTTCAATATTCAAATTGATTAGGCCATTTGAAGGATTAGGATATAAGTTTGGTTGTTTTTTAGCTATAAGTTCTTCAGTATTTGTTTGAAACCAAATACTGTCACATGGATAGCTTTTAAAGTTATAGAATTCGCTGTTTGTCTCAAAACAACGTAGTCCAGTTAATGTATAATCCCAAACATCACAAAAGTGACGACCGAATTCCCAATCATGAGTATGAGCTTGACCAGCTTTAAAAAAACCAATGCCATTCAATATTGTTCTTTCGGCTTCTAATTGAATAATAGTGTCTAAATGCATTATCGTTGTATCTGTAATAGATGCATATTCTAAAGTTCTAAAACTTCCATCAGGCATATCAAAAATCGTTGTGCTATCGATGTTTACTGTATATGTTTTATATACCATCGAATCGTAATCAAAGTATACAGAACAAATAGGTTGATAGTTTGTACCGTAGTCGTTAGTATTCTCAAAATCATATAATAGCTGTAAATATTTGTCTTCAACGATATAGGAGTAGACCTTTTGACCTGAATAATAGAAGTATTCAATTTTAGTGTTCAACGGTGAAGTTTCAACTTGATACAATTTCAAATTATCAATATTAACTGTATCAACAATCTCATTTTTAACAAAAGATACACCTCCTCCTCTATGATAGACTTCATAAGTCCATATGGTCCCAATGTCCCAAATAGGAACACTTTGACTGAGTAAACTATTTGATAAAAGAATAAGTAGAAATATTTTTAAGGTGTTCATGTGTTTTATTTTTTTTGAATTCTAGGTATCGAATAATTATATCGATCGTCTCTGTGAGGAACGAGCAGATATGATCTGATATATATTGTTAGCGATAGGCTCTTTTAGTGTATTTGATAATCCAGAATTGAGTCTTCCTGCAGCTTAAATGTTGAATTCAACACAGCCTTTAATCCTCCAACATTACCTTCCCAAAATCGTACTTTGATTATTGTATCATTCTCTGAATTAATGGTTCCTTTGAAAGTTGTAACCGCAAGCTTAAAAATTTCTTTTTTATTAGCCATTCTATCTGTTACAGTTGGATATGATATTAGCAAGTTATTATCTTCTTTCTTTATGTTTATAAAATCTGATGAATCGTTGAACATTATGCTAAGTGTATCTTCTATACTATTAATTTGATTGACAAAGTCCTCCAGATTTGCTATAGTACCCCTTATCATACTTTGATCTTCTTCTTCATAAAAAGTCTCATCTACCTCAGTTTTAATTATGTCCCCAAAGGAGTCAGCTATGTCTGCTTCTAAGTTTTTGCCGCCCAAAATGGCGTTTTTAAGGATGTTAAATAAAGCGAAACCTGCACCGATAAGTGATGGAATGATAAATTTTGAATGAGAAATTATAATGTACTTGGCAAAGAAAAATAAAACAACAGACCAAAATATTGGACCTACAAATAATCTAGCAGGTATTACTTTTTTTTGCTTAATTATCCTAGGTAGCACGTTTGTAAACGGCAGCACAATAGCAGCAAAGCCAAAACTACATACCATCGCTGCTACTAAATATGCTATGATACAGTATATGTAGAACATCATCTATTGTTGTTTTGTGAGAAGATAAATCTATTTGAGTTTTCAAAGTAAGTAATTTCCATTTTTTTGAAAGTAGTGGGAAGAACATAGTTTGGCATGTATACATCTGTTGTTGGCTCCTTACTTCCAATATTATATTTGTATTTTTCTTTATTATACTCAAATAGCAAAAATAAAAGCATAGTATATGTATTCATTAATTCGAAATCGTCAAAAGATAAATATTCTAACTGCCAAGGTTCTCCTGTGTAATTGAGTAATATTATTTTTTCAAATCTGATATTATAGTCGGAATGTGCAAATGCATTTCTAATCTGGCTATGGAAGGATTTACTAATTATATCTCCAAGCTTTAAATTTTTCTTTACAAGCGGGTTTTTAATTTGGCTTCTTATGTATTTTTGTTTTGTATGTATTGGTATTTCTAAGTTAAAATCATAGTCATTTCCTTCTATTAAATCTACAAGTCGTTTGAGTTCTTTGATATTTGGTATTGACTCCCAACAATGAGAGTAAATCATTAATTCAAGATGAAGACTAAAGTCCTTAAAATCACTTTTCTGATTTGAACTTATTTGATTTAATTCTCTAGAGGTTTTGAATGATATATAATTTTGCAGAAATTTCAATCTACTATTGTCATTGATGCTTTCTGAGCCTGGACCTAATACAGGGGTTTGGGATTTATCTGTAGGCAAATGACAACTTTCCAAAAATAATAGAAAGTCATTTTTATTAGATTCTGTTTCACGGGCAAGATCAAATGATTCTTCAATTGCTTCATTTATTTCATCCTTTAGTAGATCAATTATTTCTGTGCTTATCATTTTATTCGGCTTATCGCTAACAAGGCAATAATTAGAATTAATGGAGAATCCGCTCTTTGAAAAGCAGAATTCTCCAAGACGTCTAACTGAATTTTCGAATACAGTAAGTACTCAC
>CALLAE010000168.1 GCA_938002665.1 uncultured Saprospiraceae bacterium
ATGCTATCCAGTAATAGAGAATTATCTACATCACCAATCTTGACTCCTATAAAATCTTCATTCATCATGGCCTCACTCAGATTAGCGATCATCAGAGAATCTCTGTATATCCAAGGATTGACAATAGTCAGTTCCTGTGAGTGATCTACAAATTTCCAAGAATCCTGAGCAGGGAAAACTTCAGTAGTTCCTAAGATCACTTTTCTAAGTTCCACTAAATCCACTCCAGAGATCACCTTGTCATTATTGATGTCAGCAGCAATCATTTTGTATGGAGAATCCAGTAGGCTTTGTCCTAGTATATGTCTTTGTATGCGTATAAGATCTAAGGTATTGACGCCATTGAGGTAATCGTTATTCTTCTGACCTTTGACCATATAATCATTGTGCATAGGATTGTCATCAAAAGCGTAATGCCCATCTGTGGCGGTCATTCTATTATCAGTAGACCCATTGTCTGAGTTGACAAGAACGGCTTCTACGCCAGCAATCGTTTTTCCGAGCTCTGTTACAAAGCTTCCTTGTATAGCTGCTCGCGATCCTATATTGGCACTATTTATCTGAGTCGTGATCACACAGAAATCGCTATTGCCACATTCGTCCCACACATAGATAGAAACGGTCAGGAAGCCATTAGGGTCTAGGTCAGCTGCAGTGAATTGTCTGCCTGAACTCCTGTTGACAATATCAAAGAAATCTGCTTGACCAGTGGTATATTCCGCAACTGTTGCAGCTGCGCCTGTGCTGTGGTCATAATAGCTTGTACTAGTTGGAGGTTCTGCCTCACTAAACGTAAATCGCAAAGCAGACTGATCAGTACAATTGTCGCTAGCCCCTGCATCAAAGTCATTGGCCCATAACTCAAAGGTTCCCGAAGTAGGATCTACTGTTGTGGTGACTGGAATACAATAAGGCTCTGGTGAGGTGACATCTATTATGACTAGGGTAGACGTAGCTGTAGAGACATTGCCACATTCATCTTCTGCCATCCATGTGATGGTGTGACCTGATTTGCTCACGGGCACTTGGCTAAGATTTAGAGTCATAGTATCTCCAGGAAAACTCTGAACATTTTCATTATAGTCAGTAGAATTATCACTGAAGTAATCTACAGCAATAGTCCAGCTCAGATTTTCTACTGGACAGCCATCATTATCCATAGCCGTAAAAGGAAGGCTAAGGTTGTCTAGTTCACAATCTTCTCCGCTTAGCTCAAAGGTCATATTGGATTCTACACTTATAGAAGGCGCGGAAGTATCCACTACCTTTACCTCTTGTACGTGTGAGTATTTTCCACTGGCACCATTAGTTCTATCGAAGGTACACCAGTCCACGACTGTCCATGTATTCAGCACAGCATAACAACTACCAGCTAAATCTGGGAAAGTATCAGACTCCACTGTTACTGCCACATCACCACAAGCTGGTTGTGAGAACTGCGGGAGGATAGGACTATAGTTACTACAATTGACTATCTGGTCAGCTGGCCATATGATATCGTTTTCATCTAGAGGGTCTGCTGCAGTATAGACAAAGTATTGCGAACAGATGACTTCTGTTCCCTCTCTGAATTCTCTCAGCATCGCACCATATCCGCAGACAGCATTGTAGGCTGGTATCATATCGTTAGTCCCATCACCATTTACATCATAGAGCGGAGTGGTATTGGCTGGCTTAGAGCTAGGTACCGTAGTGACGGTATAGTCTAGACCGATGGCTCCACAGACACCTGACCTGCTCGGCTCTCCAGTAACAGCAGGATCCTCTATATCCTGACCGCAACTCAGGAGCATCCCATCTGGACAACTGAGTGCATCAGTAGACTTGTCTACCACATAGACTGTTGCCCATACGGAATTAGTATTTCCACATTCGTCAGTGACTAAGAGTTGCGCTCTTACTTCTCCTCTTCCGTTTTCATCTAGATCGTCGCAGCAGAAGTGTATGGCATCTCCCCACTCATCATCAGTAGGGTCACAAGCATCAGAATCTCTTCTGATCTGGAATGTTACCTCTGAACAAAAATCAAAGGAACCATTATCAAGGGCAATGGCAGATAGTTTTCCAAAAACTTCATCCCCTCCAACCGATATTACAGTTACAGTAATAAATTCTTCTGCGATAGCATTAGGAGAAGTTTGATCTTTTATAGTTACGTTAAGCGTATCTAATGATTCATTTCCACAGCAATCTTGTGCTGCGTAATATATCTCATGCGAACCCACATTTAGTCCTACTGCAGTAAAGCCATTTACAGCATCACCAGTTATAGTATTACCGTTAGAAGTTCCTGTTACGGTATAGACAATAGTGCTGTCGCAAAAATCAAAAAGTATTGCAGGCTCCGGTAAACTCATATTCAAAGCACAACTGCCAAAAGGCGTAACTTCAGCCACCTCGTCACCCACATTAAGTAGTGGTCCATCTTTATCTATGAGCTTGATAACTTGTGAGTATTCTTCTATTTCGGATGTACACCAGTCTAAGATCGTCCATGCTCTAAGAGTTTTGCTCTCTCCTAAACAACCTAGGTCACAACCCTGAATGTGGCTATCAGTATAAGTTGTTGTGATATTACATACCGTACCATCTATGCCTATAGCAGCGCCATTGACATAGATATGAGGATAGGCATATGCATCTCCTTCTGCAGTAGCTATGCTCGATGGAGTAGTCGCTGTCTGGCAACTGATTTCTACATTTCTTATAGGTAGGTAGACAGTATTGGGCAGTGGATTAGAAAGTGGCAAGCTAACAGTAGTCGCAGTCGACAGATCCAAGGGCTCGAAAGCATACTCTCTGGTACAACTGACACTTTCTACTTCCGTAGAACCATCAGCAGTGTAAGTTACCGTCCATGTCCTTCTAAGTCTACTGCCTCCACACATACCAAAATCAGAACGATCATCTTCAAAGAATACATCTTGTACGGTATAGTTCTGACAGTTATCTTCTATGTTGTTATTGACAAACTGATCTAGGTCACCAGGTAAGTTTTCAAAGTTTTCTATCAGAGAAACATCATAGCATGAGTAAGTACATTCAGCGGCATAGACACCACCTTCACCTCCTACTGGACAGTCACAGTCTAGCTCTGGTGGTGTTTTATCTTCTAGTGTTACGTAACCCCAGCAAGTTGCTCCTGAGCAGAGGTCATTGATGATATAGACTAAATCTTGTCCTAAGAAATTAGAGACATTATCGTCTGTACTTGTTGTTTCGTTTTTATAATCTACAAGATCGCCATTTTCTGTTTCTATAGTCAGGGTATATCTCGCAAGGTCTGCATTTCCTCCTTCTATAAACTGACTCACATTAATTCTTTCTGCTTTGCAAAGTGCATCTACAGTCACATTGATATGCCCGTTACAGCCTATTGTAGTACCCTCAGCACTGCAGTCCACAGTATATGTAGCAGGGCCACAGACAGTATAACATTCATTAGCATAGATGCCTGCATTAGTTGTAAAGTCAGCTAGGTCTATAGAAGAGTTGAAGGTAAAAGTGCTTATAGCATTAGGTGCTTCACCTATTTTGTAATTTACCGCATAGACATCGAAGGTGCCTGCTGGCAAATTAGGAAAGTAGCCTATTCCATTAGAGACTACAGTATTAGCAGTACCGCTATTAGCATCTACTAGTAGATAGTGTTGCAAAAATCCTGACGTACCTCCAGAAGCAAAACTCCCAGGGGCTGCTTGTGCCATAATCGTTCCACCGGTATTAGTGTTAGCAGATTCTATACAATCACAACTTACATAGTCATTATCTGCCGCGCCATTGCCATTGAGGTCAGAGCAGAAAGTTTCTACTATCTCTATTGTTGTGCTACATGCAAAGCCAGAATTTTCTGTAATGGTAGCAGTCTGCACTGCATTTCCGCCCGCATGTCCATAAGGACCAAACACTAATGCTCCACCTGAATAAGTTAGCGTAGAGCCAGCAATAGTCACATCAAAATCTCCAGACCCTTGACCTCCTGAAATTGTATTTATTTCTATATAATAAGACTGATCTACTAAACTATTAGACCCATCAGAACAAAAAGCATAGGCATCTACCGCAAGATTATCGCAAGGAGAAGTGCCGCATTGTGCGGGGGCAGTAAATAAGTCCATGACAGTGAGACTACAAGCAGGAGAAGCTGAAAAGCTAGCCGTTACGGATACAGCAGCACCATCAGAATTGAGTCCTGTAAGAACCACTGTCTGAGGGCTAGTCGTTATGGTAAAGGCTTGACCGTTGACCATAAGCATACCTGAGCTAGGTTCGTTAGTATAACTAACAATTATTTCTTGTGTATAAAAATTATCGGTTGCATCACAAGCCGTCTGTAAGCCTGCCGTAACTGTTGTTATGTTACATAGATCTACCGCACAAGGGTTTGCAGGGTAGGGGTTAGTAGCAGTGGCATTGGTTGTTTCTCCATCTAAAGCATTGGGTCCGCTATAAGACCAGTTGCCATCGAAGGTCGTTCCGCTAGCCAAGGCATCTGTAGAATAGGCCCAACCATCTAGGTATTCCCAGGCTTGGCCAGTGCCATCTGTATTTATATCTCCAAAGACATCTTCTACTGCATTGTTGCAAAAAAGCTCTATGGCATCATCTCCATTTATATCGGCTACAGAGTCCGTAGCATCTGGTACACAACCAAAGAAATTTTGATATTCAGCAGACTCAGAAGCGACTGTAAAACATTCACCTGCTGCAAGTGCTACATTGGGAAAAGTATATTCTTCTCCATCAGTGCCACCGCCATTATTGGCTGAACCGATAGCATAGATACTTAAGTCAGCAATGGCAGCATTAGCACAGATCTGAATCATCTTAGGCGTTCCACCTGTTAGGGGACCATCTATAACTCCAGCGATATATGCATTACCACATTGACCATTTAAGTTTGCATACGACACTGTTATGAGTGACAGCAGTATAATCGACTTAGTAATGAGAGATGTAAAATGATTATAAGACATCTTTAATGTTTTATGATTTACTCGAATGGTATTTATTTCTTTTACTTTTTGCATGGCTTGATTATTTGCTGCCATCCCATGGGAAAGATCCACAGTTAGGGCATTCGATGGTTATGGTAAAAGGAATACTCGTAGAACAGAGCGCAGCATCTCTAAGCACTATGACACCTGTATAGACGCCTTCAGTTAAGCCATCAGGAATGACATAGTTGGTAGGGTATGGATTGACGAGTGGTACGACATCTTCAAATCCAGCTGCATCTGCTGCCGGGTCATAGAATATTTGCATATGCTCTACCATTCCTTCAGTGACTACCAGATTGATAGGTGCGGAAGTGGTGCCTTTGCATACTGTAGGGCTATCTACAGTGGCACTTAGACCTGGACATAAGTTGAGCAAGGCCATATCAAAGTCATCTTGATCAGCTAGTGCATCTGTGCTTCCGCCAGAGTCATCATTAATATTATCATCATCTTCACCTGTACCACCACCCATGTCAGTGAGTGGATCATCTTCATCATCTATAGGAAAGTCTCCATCTTCATCTTCAGTGGCACCGATGATTTCTGCATAGTTGACAATACTTCCTCCTGCTGTTGCATTACTATTTACAGTAAGTACTATGGTCAGCGAATAATTTGCACCTGGTGCTAACGGAGTTGTGGTAGCGACGGTAGCAGTGACAGTGCCATTTCCAGCAGTATTAGGATTGCCTGCAAAGTCATTTCCTATATTATCAGCAGCAAAGAAATCTAGTGCTGCAGGAAGATAATCTAGCACAGCTACATTATAGATAGGATCTGTTCCTTGATTGTAGGCATTGATAGTAAAGGTCACTTTGTCTCCGACCTTGAATGGTCCTACAGAAGAAAGCACCTTTCTTATGGCGACATCATCCATTCTGCAATCGCAGTCTAAGGTCATTACTGCTGACCCACATCCAAAATTACAAGTACCATTATCAGGCATAAAATCTGCGTAATCAGATCCGACTACAGGCATAAATGAAGCCACTTCTGTCAAGTCCACATTGTAAGGATATACGGTATAAGTGTCATCTGCTAGACCAGCAAAGAGGCCTGTATTATTAGAGGTAACTATACGACCTGTGCCATCTACTAGTATATATACCATTATAGATGTGGCAGGATCAAAACTACCGGGGGCTACTTGAGCAAGTACAGAACCTGGCATAGCCTCATCACAATCACAAGAAGGACCTGAGGCATGCAGATCATCATCAGCTGTATCATCAGAAGTGCCATCAGCGTCCGTTCTATAGCCACATAATGTTTCCGAAAGGGTTATATCACCAATACAATCTTCTCCATCATTACTGTAAGAAATTGCTGTGGTGACAGTACCTGTGCCACTATGTGAGAATGGCCCTATAAAATAGCTTCCTGTTGCAGTGTATGTTGTAGGGGTTCCGTCCACTGATACCGTTACTTCATTATCACCATCTGTATCTGAGCCCAATGAATTTATATCTAATTGTATGTAGTACATATCCTGACTAGCTTCATCACCTGTTGCATCATCTGTACAAGTTGCAAATGCCACCAATTCTGGAAGTGTGCATACTACGGGCGGAGGGCAAGAAGCTGGTACAGTAGTAACAGAGCCCTCCATACTTATGACATCAGCATCATTATCACATACACATCGTGTCATCACGGTCACAGCGGTAGCTTGATCGTACACAGGTAGTGTTGTACTCCAGGTAGTACCACTGACAACTGAATATTCCAAAGTAGAACCAGTAGGGCATGATGTAGCAGGCGCTGCTATGACACCACCACTTAAGGTCGTACCATCAGCTGCACAAGTACTTTCTGAAGTCACTATTGCGACAGGAGCAGTGGCATCAGCTAGTCCATCTGGACAGATGTCTAGACAAATGTTAAAGCCATTCAGTGTACTTGTGAAGGAAGTATTTGCTGTAGTTTCCTCGTTCTCATTATCTGTAACTGCAATATCTTCTAAACAAACACGATAAACAAATCCGCCAACCAAGGCAGTTGGTGCAAGACCTGCGTCCGTACTTGCATTTGGATCTGAGTTGTTAGTTGTACTACTCATCGCTGCTATAGGATTATACGGATCAGTGATATCTACTGTTTCTATATCTGCTGCTACAAAGACACCAGTTCCAGTTGTTGTGTAAATAGAACCAGATGTCGTGCTTCCTCCGGCATTATTTGGAGTTGTGGTATTCGTTCCTCCATTAGAACCTAGTGGATCTGTTGCCCAGAATCCATTATAAACTGCTGTACCATATGGGTTACATGAGGCATCTAAAAAAATTACTGATGCAGACTCGTAACTTTCTCCTGCAGTATTGATGCTAGTGGTATTTACGGTAACATTTTGAGCTTGCTGAGGAGATGTAAAACAAACTGAAATATTATAACAACTGACATCTCCTGTGGATGTGCCATTTACTGTTCCATCGTTTGTAGAATTTTGTCCTTTGAAACCTGTACCATCATGAACGATAAATCTCCCGTTCGAATTGGTGTCATTACCAGTCCCAGGATTTAGAACCGACGGAGCAGTTGTCGCACCAGTATAGACATCAAAGTAAGGCTCTATTTCAAAGTCTATAGTAAAATCATTTCCGTTCCCTGTAGCATAGGCACATGAGGTAGAGCTAGGGTCAAAAACATCTGACATGAATCCTGTCAAAGTAGGCCCTGATGCACCAGCAACTATATCTATATCTGTACCACTTGTAACATCCTCAAAAGGACTGGGGTTATAGAAAGTACCGTCATTTTGAAAGTCAATTTCACAAACGTTAGTGCACTGACTGAATCCATTTTCTGGCAGCAAGAAAACAACTATCATTTGTAACAATAGAATTTTTAAAACTCTCATGAAACTGTGATTTATAATTTTGTATTCCATCTTATTAGATTTAAAATCTTACTAGATTCTTAAGTTTTATAATGATTAATTACTGCCGTTCCATGGGAAAGCACTCCCGTTACATCCTGTACCTCTTACTGTAATACTAAAGCCATGCTCTACGACACAACCAGGGCTTGATACAAGTGTAACCATTCCATTGTATGTGCCTACTGGTAATATTCCAGTACAATTAAATTGCCCACCAGTTGTAGAAGTAATCGTACTGACATCTTGTAAGCCTGCAGCATTGGCCAAGGCATCAAAATTTACAAGGAAGTGCGATAGGGTGCCACCGGGGTCATTAAGCACAAAAGGAAAAACAGATTCAGATCCACAGGTTAGAACATCCTCTATGAAAGAACTTGTCGGCATTTCAACAACTGTTGCAGTTGCTGTGGTCTGACAGCCATTTTCATCTGTGTAGCTTATTGTAGTGGACCCCGCCATAACACCGGTAATTTCTCCTGTAGCACTCACGGTAGCTATACTGGGATCTGCACTAATGTAAGGATCAGTAGCATGCGCAGTACCAGAACTTATCATAGGCACAGTTGCTCCTTCACAGACAATAACATCGTCTAGACTAGGTAATTCTAAAACTGTAATTGATTGAGTTGCAGTACAACTGTTTTCATCAGTATAGGTTATGATCGTCGTTCCTGCTGAAACACCTGTCACAGTACCCTCAGAGGAAACCGTTGCAACTCCTGTATCAGAACTGGTATAAGGGTCTGTAGAAGCAGCTACTCCTGAGCCAGATAGATCTAAGGTGCCACCTTCACAGATTGACGATTCTCCTGATAGCAATGCACTAGTATGAATGAGTACCGTACCCATATCACTAGCTTCGCATCCGTTAGCATCCACAAAAGTGTAAGTCACTGGGTAAGTTCCTGCAACTAGTGATGAAGCATTAAAAGTTACCATGCCGGTAGCAGCATCTATATTACTTAGTATACCTGATCCAGCAGACCAGGTACCTGTTTCTCCTGCAGCAGGAACTGGTGAACCTGTGATTGTAAAATCTGCAGAACCCATACACATCTGTGGCATCACTCCTGCTGAAGCTTGTGGTAAGCTATGGACTGTCAGATTTCCAGTTGCCTGACAACCATTTTCATCAGTATAGGTAATGATAGTTGTTCCGACAGCTACAGGTGTTATCACTCCTCCTGAAGTAACTGTAGCAATTGCAGGAACAGAACTCATATATGGGTCTGTAGCGTTTGGATTACCTATTCCTGTCATCGTAACAGATGATCCCATACAAACAGATGCATCACTTAATGAGGGTAGAGCCAACACCGTTATAGTAAACGGATCTGTTACTTGACATTCATTATCATAAACCAAGCAAATCTCTCCGTTATAAGTGCCAGCGGCCAGTTCTGAAGGAATGGAAATTGTCCCATTTGTCAATGAAGCATTTTCTGGTTGATCTACGAAACCAGCTGTTTTTGCTGCTGTATCAAAGTTTAGTTTAAAGTTAGAAAGGTTGGCATTGTCAGCATTACCTGATGATAAAGTAATGTCTGCCGTATTCTCTCCTTGGCAGAGAACTATGTCTTCTATTTCAGCTGGTGGCGCAGGTAATGTTTCCACTGCTATATCTAGACTGGTACCATAACAACTGAGCCCAAAAACTGATAGGTAAAATCTAACATCAGTGTAAGTACCTGCTGTCAGCCCTGTCAAAGCATACTCTCCCGTAGGTGAAGTGCTTATCGGGAAGGTAACATGGTTGCCAGTCGGATCTGTATATTCTATAAAGTAACCAGCGCTGGCAAGAAAGCCACTAAAATCTATTCTGCCACTGGTAGGCCCACATTCTGGATCCGCAGTCATAGCAGTATACTCTGGTCCTCTAAATTGTTGGATATCAACTAAGACAACTGATGAGCAACCATCAGGTAGTTCCACTTTTGCATAGATGTCATTTGTTGATAAGTCCATGCCGTTTGATAATGGATTGGTACAAGCTATCGCATCTGCTTGAGTAGCATAGTAGGTAACTGTTGCGGTAGAGCCATCCATACCATCTCCATCTACATCACCATTAGCTATATCTTCAGCATCACTAAGATTAAAGTCTGCCATAAAAGAACCAGTAGGGTCTTCGCATGCTCTTATAAATGCATCATCATTAATGGGAACAGTACAACATGTAGGCTGCGGCACTTCTACAGTTACAGGATCACCATAGCAATTAAGACCCAAATTTGATAGATAAAATCTTAGTCCAGAATACGAACCCGAGCTAAGTCCACTTAAGCAAACCTTTCCTTCTGCTGTAGAACTAGTAGCTAGATTTACTAGGTTTCCAGATGGGTCGGTATACTCAACTAATATACCTCTGCTCGTTTGAAATCCACTAAACACAATTTTTCCATTAGTATCAACATCGCATTCTGGAGCAGTAATTTCTTCCACCGTATAAGTAGGCCCTGTACGCTGTCTAACTTCAATTAAAGTCACTCCAGAACATCCATCTGAGAATTCGACCTTAGCATATATATCGTTATTTGACATTGTAGAGTTAATCGGCAAAGCATTGGTACAAGCTAATGCATCTGCTTGAGTAGCATAATAAGTAACAGTAGCTACAGACCCATCCATTCCGTCTCCATCAACATCTCCAAATATTATGTCTTCTGCATCACTAAGTGTATAATCAGCAATAGAGGGACCACCGATAACCGATCTACATCCTTGAATAAAAGCTCCTTCATTAATGCTTGATAAATCACAACATGATTCTACGGTAATCGTAAATTGGTCTGTAACCTGACATTCGTTATCATAGACTAAACAGACTTCACCTGTATACGTACCTACAGCAGCACCTGCAGGAATAGTAACAACACCATCAGTCAGAGAAGCAATAGTTGGCTGATCTACAAATTCAGCTGTTTCTGCAGCTGCGTCAAAATCTAATTTATAATGTGATAAGTTTGCATTGTCTGCATTTGAAGAGGATAAAACTATAGCTTCTGTAGTCAGACCTTCACAAATAGTTATATCTTCTATAGTTGCTGGCGGTGCACTATTGACAGAAAGTGTTATCGTAGCAGTCGCAGAACATCCATTAGCATTTACATAAGTATAGTTATACTCATGTCCATCACCCGGAGTGATCATCGTACTGCTGATAGCATCTTCCATATAGTCAGTCCAAGTTCCTCCAGTCATACCAGCAGGTTCTAAACTGGTCAAGTCATAAAGTGTAGAGCCGTCAT
>CALLAE010000169.1 GCA_938002665.1 uncultured Saprospiraceae bacterium
CATGCTCAACCTCTTCAGCAGACTTCCCTTATGGCTCAATAATAAAATCATGTCTGGGCCTACCAAGGGAGTGGTCGCCAGTTTCTTCTTTTCAGATACAGGCGATAGCTTCAGCAATAAGGATGCAGCAGCGCCCACTCAGATACTAGAGGTATCCCACCTACCACCTCCCAATAAATATCCGGGCTTGACCTTGGTATTTTCTATCTTTAAGAAAAAACTGAAAGTCTGTATCTGCAGTACTGACAAAGTGATGAAGGAAGAAGAGTATACAGTATTTAAGAATAGGCTTTCGAACTTACTACAAAATGGAGAAGCAAAAGACCTGTGAGGTGGTGGTAATCGGTGGCGGGGCAGCTGGAATCGCAGCGGCTTGCGCTAGTGCCTCCCTAGGTAAACGTGTCGCTCTGATAGAGACAGCCCCCTACCTTGGTGGCAAGGCAACGGCTGCTTATGTGGGTACTATCTGCGGTGCCTATTTCAGATCTGAAACTCCGGACGATACACTAGTCTGTGGTGGCTTTCCTGCAACCTTTGTCAAAGAACTCACTCTAAGAAGTCACACAGAAATAAATAGAGAAAAAGAGGGCATCCAATTCTTACCCTACGAACAATTCCAGTTCAAAAAACTAAGTGACGAATTATGTCAAGCTGCAGGTGTAGAACTCTACCTCCAGTCTACAGTATATGCTGCAGAAAAAACAGCCAATAAAATTACTGCGCTTCATGCTCTCGTCGGCCCTGAAAAACTAAAGTTCAACACAGAGGCCGTCGTAGATTGTTCCGGCAATGCGATAGTAGCCGACCTGCTCCAACTACAAACCATCTCCAGCGACAAGTATCAAGCCAGCGCTAAGGTCTTTGGTCTGAGTGGTATGGACCCGGAGTTAGATCTAGCTAATCTGAAACTAGCTCTATATAAAGGCATCAAAAAAGGGCTACAAGAAAAAGCGCTAGATACGCGGCTACAACATGTCTCTGTAGTACCTGGCTCCTATAAGCATGGCAATATCTACTTGAAAATAGGTTTGCCTACCCTCATCGGTGGTGCGATGAATGAACTGACTACCCTGAATATAGAAGGGCGGAATCTCATCCAAGAGATCGTCACTTATCTACAGTCAGAAGTGACGAGCTTTAAAAAGGCACAGCTTTCTAATGTCCCTTCGGAGGTGGGTATACGTACAGGCAAGAGGCACCTTGGACGAGCAGTCCTGACTCAGGAGTGGGTGATGCAAGCTACCAAAAGTAGCGAGAGTATCGCTAGAGGAGCTTGGCCCATAGAGAAATGGGATTATGGTCACAAGCCAGAAATGAGGTATTTTGCAGAAGGTGATTACTACGATATCACAGGCAAAAGCTTAGCTTCTGACCAACTTGAGAACCTCTACTTTGGAGGACGTAATATCAGTGCAGATGATGAGGCGATTGCCAGCGCAAGAGTCATAGGCACTTGCCTACAGACCGGCTATGCCGCTGGCATCCTAGCCAGTCGCCAAAGCATGTCACCAGAAGTAATAAAAGAAATACAAACCAAACTTGAATTAGTATAAATGAATATTGTTCAAAAAGTTTTTGAAAGCAATAAAGCAAGGCCAGAGCAAATTGCCTTTAAGGATGAGTATGGTAGCATGAGCTATGGTGAGTTTAGTGCAGCTGTTCTTGGCGTGGCTGAGCAGTTAAAAGCAGTGAGCTTGGAAGCAGGCATGGGAGTAGGTGTCATGGATAAAAACAGCAGACACTTTATCATCACTGTGTTTGCCGTTATGCTCTCTGACGCTGTCGCTATGCCGATCTCTCATCAACTCAAAGAAGCAGAAATCAACAAAGAACTAGAACGGTCTGGCCTGCACTGGCTGATAGATTCTGGTAACGGCCCCGCACTACAGCATGAGGTCATCAGCGAACTTAACATAGCAAATAAAAAGTGGCAGCTAAGACTAAACAAAAAATATGATGGCCAGCGCTTTGCTTCTCATGTTGCAGAGCCAGCCATTATGCGCTACACTTCTGGAACAACTGGCACTTCCAAAGGTGTCATCATCGGACATCAGTCTATAGAAGAAAGGATAGATGCTGCTAACAAAGCACTGAACCTAGGAACAAAAGATACAGTGGTATGGGTACTCCCGATGGCCTATCACTTTGTCGTGTCTATCATCCTCTATCTGAAATATGGCTGTACCATCGCACTCGTCAAAGATTTCCTAGGAGACACAATCTATAACTGCATAGAAGAAACCAAGGGGACTTTTCTCTATGCCTCCCCCATGCATATCAAGATGCTAAATAATCTAAAAGTGGAAGCCCTCCCCCCTAGCCTAACAAAAGTCATCTCCACCTCTACTGCCATCTCAAGAGTACAAGGAGAAAAATTTATAGAAAAGTACAAGCTCCCTATCTGGCAAGCCTACGGAATCATAGAGATAGGCCTACCCGCTATCAATACCATCAAAGCCCTAGAGCAACCAGACGCTATCGGTCATGGCTTACCTGATTATGAAATAGGCATACTCTCTGATGATTTTGAATTATTACCTACGGGAGAGATAGGCAACTTTGGGATCAAAGGGCCAGGCATGTTTGACGCATATCTAGAGCCACCTACCCTACGAGCAGATGTCTTGCAGCAAGGCTGGTTTATGACAGGTGATCTAGCCTCTATAACTGCAGATGGCGTCATCAAGATAGAAGGTAGAAAAAAGAGCATGATTAATGTAGCGGGCAACAAAGTCTTTCCTTTTGAGGTAGAAGAAGTGCTTGCGGAGCATGAGGCTATTGTAAGTTCTAAGGTGAGTGCCTTTACCCATCGCCTTATGGGTGAAATCGTACAGGCCGAAATAGTACTGGAAGAAGGTGTGGAACTGAGCAAGGAAGCCATCATTTCCTTTTGCCGTGAACGCCTCTCTACTTACAAACTGCCACAAAGAATCAGTTTTGTCAAAGAGCACGAGTATACCGGCAGTGGTAAGATAAAGCGATCCTAAAATCTATGGACCTCAATTATTCCAAATACGATGCTCAAAAACTATCGGGCAACTATGATGTAGCCATCATAGGCTCTGGCCTAGGTGGGCTGACGGCGGGAGTGCTGCTCGCTAAGGCAGGCAAGAGAGTTGTGATTCTGGAACGCCACTTTAAGCCAGGTGGTTTTACACATACATTTAAGCGTCCCGGTTATGAGTGGGATGTGGGGGTGCATTATGTCGGGCAGGTCAATGACGATAGCTCGATGATGAAAAAGCTTTTCGACATAGTAACAGATAAGCAGCTGGAATGGGAAGACGCAGGAGAAGTCTATGACCAAGCTATTATCGCTGGCGAAAAATTCAACTTCAGAAAA
>CALLAE010000170.1 GCA_938002665.1 uncultured Saprospiraceae bacterium
ATTTCTTAGAACATTAAGTATTGTTGCTAAGGTTTTTCCCTTGTCATGATTTCTTAACCCCTTCACATTTTCAAGGAAGAAAGCTTTTGGCTTCTTTGACTTTAAAATTTTAGCTACTTCGAAGAACAGTGTTCCTCTTGTGTCTTTAAATCCTCCTCTTTTTCCTGCAATTGAAAATGCTTGACAAGGGAAGCCTGCACAAAGAATATCAAAACCATCTGGAATATATTTTTGAGTAGAAGGTTTTGTTATATCTCCAAATGGTAATTCTCCAAAATTAGCTTGGTAAGTCTGTTTTGAGTATTTGTCCCACTCACTTGTAAAAACACATTTCCCTTTGAGATTTTGGAATGCAATTCGAAAGCCTCCTATACCTGCGAAAAGGTCAATGAACTTGAATTTTGGTTTTTTCGGGGCTTGGAAAGGTACATCTTCTTGTTTGAACAGTAAATATTGAAGAGCTTCTTCGGCTACCTTGTTTGTGATTTTAGAGTTGTATTTGTAACTATAAAGCTCTTGAACGTGTTTAATAGCATCTCGTTTGTAAAATTGAGATACCCCATTCTTGTGATTACTTAAATAATGTGTAAATGCAGATTCAAGATTTGGCTTTCCCTCTAAAAAACTGATTTTGAAGCGGTTATCTCCAAAGTCCTCAAATGTTATTTTCTCAATTAATTCCAATTCTTATATTCTTTATAAGCAAAGATAATATATGCTATTTAGTTCTAATGTTATGAAGATTAAAACATGAATTTTGGTTCTTTTATGTGAATTCATCTTTGATCGCTGTTTGCACATAACAATTCGATAATTTCACCTGTTATAACGGGCAAATGAAAAGGTTGACTTGTAGTGACGGATATAATTCCTGTTGAAATTAATGCAATTCCTATGGTCCGATATAATTATAGTTTCATTCCATAGACAGACCGAATTATCATATATTTTCTGACAATTATTTATTGCATGATGGAATAGAACAATGGAGTCATTAGTTGGTTATTGCTTAGGGTTCAGACTTTTGACTTCTTACCTTAGAATTGAATAACTAAAAGTGAGGAAGTATCTCCTACCATTGATTTGATTTCTTCTTGGTCGCGGTTTTGTTCTTTTTAGTGTACTTGTTTTTGGAGTTTTTGGCTGTATCCTTAGCCTTCTTTTTCTTTATCGCTTCTTTGAGCTTGGCGCTCATTTTTTCTGCGGTTTTAGATTTCTTTTTTGCTTTGATTTTTACCTTACCAATAGAGACCTTTTCTTTAGCAGTTTTTTTATTTGCCTTGCTTTTGGCTTTAGATTTTTTCTTGAGCTTTTCTTTTTCGAGATTAGCAATTCTGTTTTTTGTTTTGGCAGGATAGACTTTTCCAGATTTAGGTTGGATTTTTTCTTTTTTCTTCTTCTTAGGTTTGGAAGATACTTTTAGTTTTCCTTTGTTGACATCGTAAGTATCTCCGAGATCTGGAATAATGACTTCACCTATGCCTGCTTCCTCCAGATATTTTTTGAAAGCTTGCTGGGGCCGATATTCACCATGGACGAGATATATTTTTTTGAGCTTTTTCTGATTGCTTAGAAATTCTACCATTTCCTTTCTGTCCGCATGGGCAGAGAAAGAATCCATGGTTTCTATTTTTGCATTCACTTTTTTTATCTCTCCGAATATTTTCAATTCTTTCACTCCTGCCTTTAGCATGCCACCCGCAGTATCAGGAGAGCAGTAACCGACGATGAGGAAAGTATTCTTAGGGTCCTCCATATTATTGTAGAGGTGATGTCTGATTCTACCCGCATTCATCATGCCACTAGAGCTGACGATAATAGCAGGCTTCTTCATATCGTTGAGCTGCTTGGACTCATTGACACTTTTGATATATTTCAGGCTATTAAATCCAAAAGGATCTGGATCCTCTAGCATATATTCTTGAAGATTGCTGTCATAGCATTCGGGATGCGTACCATAGATGTGGGTAGCGTTAACGGCTAAGGGACTATCTACATAGACTGGAATCTTAGGCAGTAGACCAGCTGTTTCCATCTTGTCCATCATATATACCAGTTCCTGTGTTCTTCCGATACTGAAGGCTGGGATTATAAGCTTCCCTTTTTTCTGTACACAAGCCTCTTTGACTATCTTTAAAAAAGCAGCGCTTTGTTCTGGCGGGGACTCATGCTCTTTATCTCCATAAGTCGATTCGCAGATAAGATAATCGACCTCTGGCATTTTGACAGGATCTCTGAGGATGGGTCTATCTGGTCGCCCTATATCTCCAGTAAATCCAAACATGACTTTCTTTCTTCCTTGCTTTATCCTTAAAGTTACACTGGCACTTCCTAAAATATGTCCCTGGTCTCTGAAGAGCACTTCTACGCCTGGTCTTACTTCAAACCAGGTTTCATAACCATGACCGACAAACCTTTCCATCGCCGGCTGCACGTCTTCAGGACCATAGAGTGCTACTCTGAAGTCTTGGCTCTTCTTTTTCCTTTTCTTTCTTAGTTTTTGGTTATACCATTCTGCATCATTCTCTTGTATCTTAGCGCTATCTAGTAACATGATAGTGCAGAGAGATCTGGTGGCATGCGTACTATGGATTTGGCCTTTAAAGCCATCTTTGACTAATTTAGGAATACGGCCGCTGTGGTCTATATGTGCATGAGAGAGGATCATACAGTCTATTTCCTTCACATCAAACTGCCACTTAGAATTCAGCTCATAGTTATGTTCTCCTTTTCCCTGTACCATTCCACAGTCCAGCAAGATCTTGTATCCATCATCTAATGTCAATAAATGGCTACTGCCCGTTACCATCCTTGCTGCTCCACCAAATTTTATATTCATTTCTATATTTTATAGCTCACGAGAAGAACCTGCAAGTTATGATTTTTATCAGGCATTATTACCTTAGGACTTTGTTATAAAACCGCCAGGAAGAATCACTAACAAGGGCAATTAGCCTTACTTTGCTATCGTTTAGATGATTTAGAATAAGGGTTTGAGATTTTCTTCTATCTATTTCCAACCCTTTTCTTCATTCAGTGCTCTATAATAATAGTGGGACTACGGAAGTCCCGCTAGCTAGTTAATTTTTTCACAAGATTGGATAGGCTCGTTTTTTTCTATTCAAAGCTTGTTAAGTTAGAATATACAAACAATTTCATTTTGAAGCATCTTACTCTATTGATTCTAGTATTTATAAGCTACACTAGTTTTTCCCAAACCTATACTATCAGCGGTTATGTCCAGGATGCGAAATCAGGTGAAAAACTGATCGGCGCAAATGTCTTTGACTCTGATACTTATGAGGGCACTATCACTAATAATTTTGGTTTTTTCAGCTTGAGTTTACCACAGGGCAGTAAGACGCTGACGGTCTCCTATATAGGATATGGAAATAATGTTCAGGAAATAGAATTGACCAAGGATAGGTCACTGAATATTTCCTTGTCCTTATCTAATGAGCTAGAAGAAATAGAGATCGTAGCAGAGAAGCAAAAAAATGTTGCAGAAGAAAGCAATATGAGTACTATCGAGGTGCCTATCCTACAGATAAAAAAGATTCCAGCCTTGCTAGGAGAAGTGGATGTACTCAAGGCTTTACAGTTGTTGCCAGGTGTCCAGTCAGGAGGGGAGGGGCAGAGTGGCCTCTATGTGCGAGGAGGTAGCCCAGACCAAAATTTAATATTACTAGATGGTGTACCCGTGTATAATGCTAACCATTTGTTTGGTTTCTTTTCTGTATTTAACCCTGACGCCATTAAGGATGTGAAACTGATCAAAGGAGGATTTCCTGCCCGCTATGGTGGCCGATTATCTTCTGTCCTAGAAATCAATATGAAGGAAGGGAATATGAAGGAGTTTCATGGTGCAGGCTCTATCGGTCTGGTAGCCTCTAAGTTGACTTTAGAAGGACCTATTAAAACTGATAAGACCTCATTTATCATCTCAGGAAGAAGAACTTATATAGATCTGCTGGCTCGTCCACTAATTAAGAGCTCTCTTGCTAATGAAGGAACTGATGGTACACTAGGTTATTTTTTCTATGATGTCAATGCAAAGGTGAATCATGTATTCTCAGATAAAGACAGATTATATTTCAGTATCTATGGTGGGAATGATAAGTTCTTTGCTAATCTGGAAGACAAGTCAGAACGGTATAGAGATTTTGGAGATTTGAAGTTGGGCTGGGGTAATGTTACCTCTGCCTTACGCTGGAATCATTTATGGACGCCAAAGTTATTCAGTAATACGAGCTTGACCTATACGAAGTACAAGATAGATTTTGGAGGTGGCGGCGGTACAGAATATCTGGAAGATAATTATACGGAGGAGTTTTCCCTGGATTATGATTCTGGAATTTCTGACATAGCCTTGAGAATGGATTTTGATTTTTATCCTGACCCTAATCATTTTTTGAGATTTGGAGCTAGTGTGATCAACCACAGTTTTGAGCCAGGAGAATTTAAGCTATTTAGTTCTAATGGGAATCCTGATGAAGACTTTAATGTAACAGTAGGGCAAGATGATATACAGTCTCAAGAGTATGATCTATATGTAGAGGATGACATGAAGATAGGTGATAAATTTAAACTGAATGCTGGCTTGCACTTTTCTGGCTTTGGTGTACAGAGTAAATTTTATACTTCTCTACAGCCTAGAATAAGTATGCGCTATCTACTGTCTGATGATCAATCTGTCAAGCTTTCCTTTGCAACAATGAATCAATATATCAATCTCCTTACTACAGAGGGTATAGGCCTTCCTACAGATATATGGGTGCCTACGACAGCGAAGATACTACCACAATCTAGCTGGCAAGCTGCCGTGGGTTATGCCTTTAAACTGACTAAGGATCTGGATATGACAGTAGAGGGATACTATAAGGAAATGGAAAACTTGGTCAGCTTTAAAGATGGGGAAGGCTTTTTTGATGATTCTTTGACTGACTGGGGTGATAGAGTGACGCAGGGTTCGGGTAGGTCGTTCGGGATAGAATTATTTCTACAAAAAAAGACAGGAGACCTTACTGGCTGGATAGGTTATACCTTGTCAAAATCCGACAGATTGTTTGATGACCTAAATTTTGGGGAGAGGTATCCTTATACTTATGATAGAAGACATGATGTTTCTATAGTGGCTCAGTATGAAATTTCTAAACGGGTCAATGTTGCTGGATCTTGGGTCTACGGCACTGGTAATGCGGTTACTTTAGCTACTAGTACTTTCAGGACATATGGATTAGAGAAGTATGGGGAGGACTCCAGGGAAGTAGAAAATTACACTGATAGGAATAATTTCAGGATGCAGCCGTATCACAGATTCGATATAGGAATCAATTTTGTGAAGAAGAAAAGACGACATACCAGAACTTGGTCTATAGGTGCTTACAATACCTACAATAGAAAAAATCCTTTCTACATTGAGATAGATACTGATAGGACCATAGATGATAATGGTAATGACACGACAAGGAAATTTTTGACTCAACAGAGTCTCTTTCCCATCATCCCTTACTTCAACTATAGTTTCACCTTTTAGAATGTATAAATGAAAATCATGAAATACTTTATATACTTATTGGTGTCTATTCTTTCAGGTTTTTTCTTAGGCTCTTGTGGAGAAGCTTTGTCTACACGTCTGGAAATAGATCCACCAGAATTTGAGTCGCAGATGTCCTTGACCACCTTTATAGATGCCTATAATGTACAGGTCAATATGTTTATCGGGAGGAACAGAGGTATTTTAGATATTGATGATTTTGATGAATATGGTCTTGATGATGCAAAGCTGACGATTACTAAAGAATCAGAAGGCATATCCATAGACACTGAGAAGGACGGCTTTGTCCCTACTTCTGGTCCATTTAATTATAGTTTGATTTTTTTTAATAATGAATTTTTTGAGCCTGGAGACCAATATACTTTTTTACTAGAGCATAGTGATTTTGAGAGCTCGATCACGACTCTAGAATTTCCGACTCAGGGAGCAGTGCTAGAAAATATAGTGTACAAGAGAGAGGATGGCCTAGATGAAGAATTTGATCAGGCGAGCAGCATCACTTTCGATATAGTAGATGACCCTGCTAAGAATGATTATTATGAGCTAGAGGCTGCTACTGTAGGTGGTGGTGGGAATGATCTTAGTTTTTGGATTTCTAGCCTAGACCCTGTAGCTAGGAAGGGTAGGCCTATAGATAATATCCTTATTTCGGATAATACATTTAATGGGGAGCGCAAGACAATAACAATCAGATTTGATAGATTTCTCTATAATCCTGAGATAAATGACAATATAGAACTGCGATTCAGAACTGTAAATGAAGGCTTCTACAAAAACAGTATCAGCCTCGCAAAGTATTATGAAACAGAAGGGACTCCGTTTACTTCTCCGGTGCAGGTTCACTCTAATGTGAATAAGGCTCTAGGTAACATCAGTTTTAAGACGACTGATATTTATATTGTAGAGTAGGATTTAGTTTAGCTTGAGTCCAAGGATGAGAGCAGGCTTCCAGCCTTGGTCGCAGAGCATAGTGTCCTGGCAGTCGCGCTTAGACCATACCATGTCGAGTCTGAAAAGTCTCACTGCCTTTATGCCTAGATTATCTAGACCTACATGTACTTCCTGATAGTTAGGCTGTGAGGAAGAAGAAATTAATTTATAGCCGCCCACTAAGTGCCATTGCAGTTTCTTGAGCAAAGGAATCTTACTTATAATATAACCACCAAAGTTATGCTGCACATGCATCTCAAAAAAATCCCCATTAGTACTGGCTGAGTAGTAAGGCATATTCAGGAAGCTATATCTATATTCTCTTGGAAAGCCAAGGTGGGTCTGGTTGCCATTAGGATGTAGGTAGTCGATAAAGTATTCTGGTTTTGTAGCTCCTAGGAAAGAGCCAGCTTTAATATTGAAATTGCTTTGTCCGTATATGCCAGTCAGTAGTCGCTTACTGATAGAAGTATACAATAGATGATACTTAGTATCCCCGCCAAGCAGCTTCAGTCCAGACTTGTAATAAAGACCTATCGTAGGCCAACCAGAGTTCATCTTGAATTTCCAGTCTGGGTAAGACCATATCTTCTGACCGAAATTAAAGATGAGATGAGCCCTTAGTATAAACGCTTGATGATCTTCAAAAGCTGGTGTATCTATTGTGGGCTCTAGCGGATTATTAGAGCTATAGTTTTTCTCCGTTCTTTTCGTCTCAGAGAGATAATGATTAGTGAGGGTTGACCTGTTTTCATAATCTATAGATATACCCCCCGCTAGACCAGGTGCAAGATCAGAACTGGCTTCTAGAGTGATGTATTCCTTATCGTAAGCTTTGAGATAATTTCTGTTTCCTAGTAATGTATACAGACTATTGACCCAATCTTTTATTGGGATTGTTCTACTGTACTGACTGATCTTTTTTCCTACCTGCGCTTCTATCTTTAGATTACTGGTCCAGTTAGCTTGATAAGCTACTGTGAGATTGGGTCTGAGTATTTTTTCTGACAGACCATAATTTAGTGCCAGTTGCGATTTTAGAACTTTGGATTCTGCTTTATTATATCTCTTATCGAAGCCTAGTTTCAGCGTAGAATTCCAGCCCTGAATTGTATTGAGCCTTAGGTTTCCTAGAATAGAGGAAATGGATGAGGAAGTTTTATTAAAAGAGTTTTGCTTTGTATAGCCTAGGACGAGATCTTTAAGTTCAAACTTGTTAGCAGCTCTATCTACTGAGTCTAGATAGGCAGGACTCTCTCTGACTATTGTGATACTGTCTTTCCTTTTGTAATCGATTTTTTCTTCTAGTGTAAGCGGGATAGGTCGTATGGTATCCCAATAGGAATCTGTCCTTGCGTTAGCATCTATCTCTACTTTGAAAACTTCATGATTAAAAACATCGTCTTCTATCTTTCCTAAGTTATAATTAGAATAGACACAAGCAAAGCTACCCTCTATACTAAAACCAAAAGCACTCATCGTGAAGTTGGCGACATTGGACATTCGTATCCATAGCTGGTCATCTAGGGGTGCATATATTTGTTTGAAAGACAAGCTGTCGATAAAAGGTATCTGGGTGGCTTCTTTCGTCGCATTTAGTTCTAAGCTGTGGAAATTCCAAAGGTTCTCATTGATGTATATGTAGCCTGAAAAGACATTTCCATATTTATTTTTAGGGACTATTTTTATCTTATTGACCAGTTGTCCATTCGAGTCATAGGTAGCACCTTCCAGCTTGTACTTATAGTGTGACATGGCATTATAGGCAATTGGAGAAACCAATTTTCTTCCCATATTACTATTTAGTTGGACAGTGTTAGAGTATAGATTTAAATCCATTTCTCTAGCACTATTGAAACTATACCCTTGGTCGTTACCACTGACTTTAGAAGAATATAGAACCTCTTTCGCTTGGCCTTCTTTATAATATAGTTTTGAAATGGATTCAGAAAGATAGACGACGCCAGTTCTGTTAGAGTCTAGGGCTCCTTCAAAATCTCCAACCTCTATGCCTAAAACTTTCTCCGGTGCTTTGTTTACTTTATTGAAACCTCGCACATAGGCATCACATTCGTAATTGTCTAGGAGTTGCTTGTAGTATTTTCTTTTTTCTTGCGCTTTTCTGATAATTGCATAAGCGGGGTCTTCTGCATCAGCATTAATGGTAACCTCGACTAAGGTGTAGGATTCTGGTTGCATCGTCAGGTCGAGTACAGTCTCTTCATTTGCTATATCTACTAGGTGGTTTTCATTTTTGTAACCTATAAATTGATATACTATTTCATGTTTGCCAGTGGAAAGCTCTAATGAGTATTGTCCTTCAGGGTTGGTAGTAGTCCCTATGGAAGTATTTTTTACATAGACATTGACGTAGGGGAGAGGAAGATTGTTTTCATCATAGACTGTTCCAGAGAGCTGAGCATGGCCGATCACGCTGAAGGCTAAGACTGTAAGCAGACATAGGAAAGCAGATCTCATAATAACTATGATTGAGACCACAAGTTAATCGACTCTGTCGGGATAGTAAAGTCTATAGACTTATTTCTGTAGAATTTTGACTTCTGTACGCCTATTGTAGATGTGCTCTGCTTCGGTGCAGTAGATGTCGTCTTTGCAGTGATTTCTTAGTTGGGATTCTCCATAACCTACGGCTCGAATATTTGAGCTAGAAATGCCTCTGGAGACCAGATAATCTTTGGCGCTTTGTACTCTTTTATTGGAGAGTTCTAAATTGTATTCTGCATCTCCACGCGAGTCTGTATGTGCACCTAATTGTATTTTCAGGTTGCTGTTAGTCCTCATGACTTCTGCTAGTGCATCTAGTTCTTTCTTTGCGCCAGTAGTCAGCACAAAGCTGTTGTAGTCATAGTAGATATTATCAAAAACGATGACAGCGCCAACGTCCACTTTTACATTTTTGATAACTGTTTCTTTTTCCACAGGCCTCTCTATGTAGATGATTTCTGTTGCAGATTTTTCTGTAGGTTTGGCATCCTTGAGTTGTACATCTAGATTCTTTTTTGCTCCATGATTAGAAAGAACAAGTTGCCAGTTTTCTTTGTTAGGGTATGAAACTTCCACAAGTGTATAGCCTTCTCCTAGGTCTATCTTGGCAATGCCATTGCTATTGCTGTAGGTGGAATCTACACCATCAGAATTATTCAATTTGAATATTCCTTGATCAAAAGATTCAAAAGCCTTTTCCTCTAGGTACTTGTATTTTATAACAGCGTCAGAAAGGGAGGTGCCACTATTGTAGTCCACCACGCTGATACGTAGTTTGTTATAGTTAGAATTGTCATAGGCGTACAATGTGACAAGGGAATTGTAACTATAGATGTCATCTTTTCCTTGGCCACCAGGTCTATTGGTGCTGAGGTAACCATTGGTAGCAGTTTTGTCAGTTATGAAGGCAAAATCATCGTAGTCAGAATTTATAGGAGCAGGTAGCTTTAAGGGGGTGCTCCAGCTGTCGTCGTATTTTTCAATTATATAGATGTCTAGATCTTTTCCTTTCTCATAGCCATCACTAGAATAAAACAAATAGTCTCTTTCGTTTACAAAAGGGAACCATTCATTGCCTGCAGTATTTATTTCTGGACCAAGATTAGTAGGGCTGCCCCAAGAATTATTTTCCTTGTAAGAAATGTAGAGGTCCATTTTTCCATACCCGCCCGGCCTATCGCTAGCAAAAATAATGTAGTCTCCTTTCGGGCTCAGCGCTGGATGGGCAGAGGCAACATTTTCTTCATTGAGTGGGGATTTCTGTATCCTGTCCAAACTCCCATTTTCAAATTGGGCTTCAAATATTTTGAGGGCTACTTTCTTATCGCTGTCTAACGTAAATTCGCCTTTGTTATAATCTACCCTCGTAAATAAGCAACTAGAATTTTGGAATGTGGCAGGACCTTCATGATAGTCTGAATTAATTTTAGGAGATAGCGGTTCTGCCTTTAGTAAAGAACCTACTTTATTCTTACCCGAAATGAATAAGTCGTAATAGGGCTCGTTTGTATTTCTGTCTAGAATCTTCTGACGTGACCTAGATTTTGCGAAAACAACATTTTCATTCCAGTAGGCCGGCGCAAATTCAGTGCCTTCGGTATTGATGTTTTTTTCGTTATACAATTCTATATAACTGGTCCAGTCTGTTCCTTCCTGACCAAAGCAACAAGAGACTGACAAGAGTAGTAATACTATCTTATAGAATGTGTGCATTAATAGTATCTTGGGTTTTGGATAGAGTCTGGAGTAGAATCTTTATGCAAAGTATATTTTAGTATCAGCTCAAAACTTCCGTCCTCATACTGTCTTAGTGGAGTCGTATTAAAATCATAGGACATGGATGCAAAGATGTTCTTGGTAAAGTCAAAACCGATGATAACTGAAGTAGATTCTAGCAAGGTACTTTGTGTGCCACCAGTCCTAAAATTTATTCCTAAATGAAGCTGATCTCTATAAACAAATGACGACTGCAAATCTAAGTCAAAAGGAGAGTTCTCTGCTACTTTTAGTAATAGGCTAGGGAGTACTTTCCAGTCTGAGTTTAGAGTAAGATTTAGGCCAAACATACCATATAGATGCCTTACTTCTTGAGTAAGATTATTATCACCAGTAGCATCTATATCCGTCTTGGCCAATCTAGGAACAGAAAGTCCTAGATAATATTTTTCTGTACCTAGAAAAACTCCAAGGCCTACATTAAAGGCGCCTTGAGAAAAACTAACTTTTTCAATTGAAGGATCTTTGTCAAAACCATCTATTGCTATCAGCCCTTCTTTTGTAAAGTCATTGATAAATTGTCTGTAGGATAGTTGTAAGCCCATTCCTACAGAAGCCTTAGCTAGTTTTAGCCTGTATGCATAGCTACCACTGATATCGTTTTTTTCTTGGATGCCGATAGTAGCTCTACTCAAGTTAAGCCCAAACCCCAATGACTTATATACAGAAGGAAAATCTACAAGCAAGGTTTGTCCTTGCGGCGCGCCGGTCAGTCCGGACCATTGGTTACGTATCCTGCCTGTAATGGCTAGTCGGTCCTCAAAGCCTGCATAACCAGGATTGTAAAATAATTTTGTGTCAGCAAATTGCGTATACTGATTGTCCTGTTGTCCTGTGCAGAGCTGGACAAAAAATGTAGCTAATATGACGAGTATAAACCGCATCAATATTCTAAGACTATATATCCCTGAATAGGTTTCGACCCATCACCCAAATCCAAAATATAAAAGTAAGTACTAGCCGGTAACTGTTTTCCATCGTAGGTGCCAGCCCAGTCGTTCTCGTATGGTGAGTTGGAAAATATTTCATCTCCCCACTGATTAAATACAACTAAGGAATTAAGAGGGTAGTTGCCAGTCTGCAGACATGGAACAGTAAGTGCATCATTGTACCCATCATTGTTAGGTGTGATGACATTGCCTACAAAACAAGTCACATTTTCACCTACAGTTAATGCTATCGTGGCAGTAGAGCAGAGGTTAGAACAAGCGGTGTAGCAAAGCTCATAAGTGAGTTCTTCCATTCCTATAAATCCTAAAGGTGGTTCGAAATTTAAGACGCCACCATCTACAGTAATTGTACCATTCTCTGGTTCGTTCAATATTTCCAATGAAACATCTTCAGAGAAGTCATCATTGATCAGTGGTGTCAAGATTATATTTTCATCATAGGCCAGATCATAAGTATCATTTTCTGCCTCAGGTTCAGCGAGCAAAATAACCTCTATGGTATCCGTAAAATAATTCTCACATGCACCATTAGAAGATTGTAATAGAATGAGATTAGAGCCTAAACTTAAGTTACTTATAGACACAGTTTTTTCTTGCTGGTCGAAGATATTGATGTTAGGATTATTTGCTTCCCACAGTATATTAATATCAGTAGGTAAGTCATTTGCTGATAAGCTGATAAAATCTCCATCGCAGGCATAGAAAGTATCTTCTGTTACAGTAGCACCACCAGAAGGCGTATCGTTTATTTTAAGAGTTATCAAAGTGGAGTTGCTGGACCTACAGCCATTTGATTCTGCAAATAGATTCAGCTCATATTCTGCATTGGTACCAAGCAAAAAAGAAAGGTCTAGGCAATCAGTTCCCGATTCCTGCAGCACAACGGATGAATTAACATCTACCACCACCAACTTTTCATATTCAGCATTTGGCTCTTGTATGCATAGTATAAGTTCCTCTAGTTCATCTGAACATAAGTCTATTTCACTTTCTGCAAACGAAACTGATTCTGGCAAACTTATAACCTCTAGAAAATAAGCATCAGAGGTATCTGACCTGCAATTGCCCTCTAATAAGAAAACACTATAAGCCCCAGCGTCTGCAGCACTCAGCTCGTCAATTACGAGTCTGGGTTCATCGAGAAGAAGGGTGCCATTAGGTGTAAACCATGTGTACATATCAGCGTTTTCCTCGTCTATGGATAAAGTAATTGTTTCTCCTAGACAGAAGTTTTCAGTTGCCAGTATTACTGGTTTTATAGGCTCTGCTTGTAAGTTTATCATAATCACCTCAGACTCTACAGATCTGCAGCCATTTTTTTCTTGAATGACGGTATAGGATCCATTATTGTTTGCAGCGAAAGAATTGATCTTAAGTTCTGGGATAGGTGTTTCTATGATGCCCGTAGGCGTCGTCCATATCCAGGAGACATCATTACCTTGCACAGGGTTAAAAATAGAGATGGTAATCTCATCTCCTATGCACGGATCTAGATTTGCGTTCAGAGCTGCAGATGGAGGTTCATTTGTGATATCTATTTGTGTGGTGGCAGGCATTGATTCACAATTATTCTGAAGGACTATTAGCGTATAGATACCATTGTCAGTTTCCGAAGCATTAGGTATAATCGGTTCTTCGAGACTAGAGGTGAAGTTGTTAGGACCAGACCAGCTATACTCATAGCTGCCAGGAGGAAAGATAGTCGGGACCAGTCTTATAGACATGTCTCCTGACATGCACGGCAGTGAGGTATTACTGAGAGCGGTGATAGCTGGCCGTTTTCCTACTATCAGCGTTGTGTTAGTAATCGCTTGGCAATTGCTGGTGGTGGTGACTGTCACAGTATAGACACCTTCTATAGCAGGTGCGGTAACTATACGATCATTGTAAGTAGCACCGTTAGGGTCTGTCCATCTATAAGTGGCACCTGGAATAAAGGAGCAGGTAAGTACTACCATATCTCCTTCGCAGTGGGGGCCATCATTAGTGGCGCCAATGTTTAGGCTGGATTCCACACTGACCTGAAATATTTCCGAGGGCATGGAGCTGCAGATGCCATCTTCAACGACTACTGTCCAATCACCAGACTGGTTATTACTGATCGCTGGTATCAATAAGCTATTAGAAGCCACTGAGCTAAACAAAACACCATTTAAGAACCATCTGTATCTGGTTCCACTTGTTAGATTAGGAACTGTGAGTACAGCAGATTGCCCTTCGCAGAAGATGGATTCTCCGCTGATCAGGGGTTGTATCGGATTCTGTGTTACAAATACTTGAGCAGAGGCAGTGTTAGAGATACAGTCTCCTTGGTTTATCACTAAAGTGTAGGTGCCTTCATTATTCAGACTCACATCTGAAATCGTGGGAGGCGTTGCTCCTATATGTTGAAAGTTATTGGGCCCTGTCCAAGTGTAGGTGAAGTTTGGGTTATTAGACGAGGGTACGAGAGTAAGGTCGTCTCCCTCACATAATTCTTGAAATGGATTTAGTATTTGGGCTTGAGGGGGAGGGGTGACTTCTATGTTTAAGGTATTGGAGGGATTGGAATTGCAATCATTCCCTTTTACTTCTACATAATAAAAGTGATCACCTACTATCGGTCTCAATCTGAAACTCGGTCCTGTGGTCTGGCTTATTAAAGTGCCATTAGGGGAGATGCCTTCGTACCATAAGTAATCTACTATTTCCGTAAAACTATTTGTATTGAGCAGTAGCTCTTCTCCTTCGCATAGCTCTGTAAAATCTGAAAATATTTCTGGACTGTCAAATTCGCTGACGTCGATATCTATGCTCCCTTCAAATAGGCAGCCCTCAGGGCTTGTTGCTCTCAGAATATATTCCCCGCTAGATTCTCCTGTGATGCCAGAAATTATAGGATCATTTACTGTGGATAGAAACTGATTAGGCCCTTCCCATTGTATTCTGAATCCTAAGTTGTCAGGAAGATTTGAAATAAGTTTTAAAGTATCGGCAAAGCACAGACCACTCAGAAAGCTCGGCTGTAGCTGGGCAGGTTCTACCTTTATGTTGGATTGGCAACTAGCGCTATTACCATAAATGTCTGTAGCAGTGATAGTATAAGTTACGCTGGTGTTTTGATCTGAACAAGAAATTTCTCTCGGTCCATAGTCAAGATTTTCTATGTCACAATTGTCACTTTCTACAAACAATAAGTCCGTCTCTAATATAGGGTAAAAATCTTCTAGTAACGGATCTATGAGGTAGGTCACATCATCACATAGCATTCTAGGCGCAATGGTGTCCGCTACTGTGATGCTCGTGGTGCAGCTGCTCTCATTTTGTGAATTATCACTTCCCGTATATTCTATAAGGTAGTTTCCTGGTGTCAAATTAATACTAGATGGCAAAGCCTGAGTTACACCTGTCTGTATATCTGTAAATTCTTTGTTGGTAGAGATATCACTATAACTTAGTTCTAATCTTATAAAGGATACTCCGTCTGTGCCTTGGAACCCAGAAATATTTTCAGGCTGGCAAGGTAAAATCCCCGAGCCACCATTTGCCTTAGTTACCACTGAAAATCTAACTGTACCGTCTGCTGACCAATCCATAAAATCTGATACAGATAAATCTATGGTGATACTTTGCTCTGTGCAAGAAGCAGAACTTAGGGTTTGTATCACAGTATTGTTTTCATCTTTTATTTCGATTTCACTTGGACTATCTAGGTCTACTGCGTAGTAGATTCTGAGCTGAGGATTGCGAAGTATATTGTCATAAGTGACATTAGAAAAGTCAATAAAAAAATCAGAAGCTTGAAAGACATCTACTACAGAGTTAAAGGTAAACTCAGTGTAGGCATCCTCGCTTGGAAGTATACTGGAGTAGGCAAGCGCTGTGGGACAATTTTCTTCAAAGAAACTCACCTCCTCCGCTAGGTAATTGAATTCACATTGGCTTCTGGAAAGAAAGATCGTACGGTCATCAGGACAGCTAAAAGATGGAGGGGAGTCATCGGTAACTACTATTAGTTGGTTGCAAGAGGCTATATTGCCACCACAATCTGTGATAGTATAACTGATGTTATTTTCTCCTATCTCTAAGTTTGCATTTAGGTTTTGTTGGTTAGTGTTGGAGATAAGAATTTCGTTATTCTTTATAGCCCATTGTGCATCATCTGTAGTCAGACAATTGTCAGTAAATGAGGGTATAGTAAGTATGACCTCTGCCGTGCAACTGTTATCTGTGGTTCTTATTTCGAAATCAGTAGGGCAGTCAGCCACGATGGGTACTTGGTTGTCTATTATGGAGAACAAAGCTTCTCGCTGTGTTATGTTTCCGCAGGCATCATAAGCTACAAAGCTGACACCTTGAGTGGAAAGAGCGCCGAAAGTATTAGTACATTCTTGGAGAACTAGAGAGGGTGGACTGGTAATATTTATTTCAGTGGTATCTGAATAACTTTTTGGGGGAAGGCCTTTTGTGACAAAAGAGCTACAGTTATCTATGACTGTTCCTCCAGCAAGTGAGTTTAGCCAGTTGGAAAATATTAGTTCTGGATCATTACTGTCGCAAAAAATAATCGTATCTCTAGGGAAAGAGGTGAATTCTGGTCCAGAAAAATCTTGCACCTGAATAATCTGTGTAACAGTATCCGCATTTCCACAAACATCACGGACTAGCCACTTTCTACTTATCTGATTTTGACAACTTGAATTAAATAAGATGCTGTCTTGGAAGGTGGTGCTGGTGCGAGAGCAGTTGTCATTTGTAGTTATAAAATTTGAAGTCAAGCTTAAATCTACATCACAATTAACAGCGACAGTCTGCTCAAAGTCTATCTGCGGTCTGATAGTGTCTACAACAAAAATCACTTGAGTGGTCTGCACCTCATTACTACAGATATCTATGGCAGTCCATGTTCTGTGTAATTCATAATTATAATAGGCACAACTTAATGTGTCCATTGATTGTGTAGTAGAATCAGAAACCATTAGGGGCAGTGGACCATCACATCCATCTATAATTATAGGCTCTGCATTCATGAATACCTGATCGCAAAGCAGAGTAGTGTCAGCAGGCGTAAAAACAATAGATGGAAGCTCAAAATCTGAGATGATAGAAAAGTCGGAAATGGTAGCATTAGTGTTGCCACATTCGTCCTGTGCAAAAAAGGTGACTGTTACTGACCACAAGCAATTCTCTCTTAGAATTTCAATGTTAGTAGAATCTTGAAAAGTCGAGAAACCAGTATTACCCAAATTATCTTCCCAGCTGTAATTAGTCCATTCTAACTCAGTACTGCAATTATCAGCTAGTAAAGCACCTCCTTGCGTATCTATCCAGTTCTGTAGGCTGTCCTTAGCGCTGGCTGTACATTCTATTTCCAGACTTGCTGCTTCTGGAACAAACGATGGAGCAGTATTGTCTATTATAACAAAAGAGGCTTCCGCTGTGAGTAAGCTTTGATTACCACAACTATCTGTTGCGATAAATCCTATTGGAACGATCCCTGTCCCACTACATCCTTGGCTGATAACGGACTGTAGAGAATCTAGTGCACTGGCAGGTGAAAGGGTGGGGACTATTGTGGCCTCTCCAAAATCTGCTACTGCGTATGCTTGATTACTCAACCACTCCTGGAAAGCAGCGGTGACATCAGTATGGCAGACTATAGTACTATCAGAAGGTAGAGTTGTGAATATGGGGGGTATTGTATCCTGAACGGCAAAGGCGTAGGTTGCTACAGGGAATAAGCCCATTATAATTAATAGCAGGTATGTACGGATTATTTGCACGTATCAGATAACGAAGAATGTACTTAAAATGTACCAAAATTATACCACTAATGGTTTTAAATGCTTTATTCTTCCTCCTTGCTGTCTTCTCTTTCCACTAGCTTTTTATCTTCCACATTTTCATTGAGGAAGGTATTTAGTTTGTCGATCTCAAAGTTGGTTTGCATTTCGCCAAAAGTGTTGATTTTTATATCAAAACCCTTGAGTTCGTCATGAACTGTAGGTTCTCCACTTTTTTTCATTTTTTTAGGCATACGATTATTTATGTTATGGGTCTATAATTGGACTACGAAGTATTAACGAATTAAAGGCGCTCTAGAATTCCAAAATAACACTTTGTTAAGAAAAAGCTGGCTCAGCGTAGTCTGGCTATGACTCTAAATCCCAATTAACATCAGAAATTATGGGTATTTGCCAAATAATGTTTCTTTAATTGAACTCAGTCCCATTTTTTTCGATGTCTTAATGATTTATAAGGAATGATTTTAGCTGTAAAACCACCTATTATAGCTCTTCAATTGACAATAATTTGTCTCATAAAAAGTTGGTGTAGATTTTATTAATTATTCTATCTTTGCCGTCCGCTACAAAGGTGGAGTGGGTGAGTGGCTGAAACCAACGGTTTGCTAAATCGTCGTACTGGGAAACCGGTACCGGGGGTTCGAATCCCTCCTCCACCGCTTTAATAGCTATACAAAGATAATTTCGGGGCGTAGCGCAGTCCGGTTAGCGCACCTGGTTTGGGACCAGGGGGTCGGAGGTTCGAATCCTCTCGCCCCGACACAAAAGCTCATCCGTTTCGACGAGATGGGCTTTTTTTATTATGAACTACACTACATATATACTTTATTCTGAGGAGAGAAGCAGATATTATACTGGATCTACAGGTGATTCTATGGAAAAGAGGTTGCGGAAGCACAATTATGTTCACACTGGCTTCACAGGTTCTGTAAGTGATTGGGAAGTTGTTTTTAGCCAAGAATTTCCAACTATACAGGAATCTAGACAATTAGAAAAGAAGATAAAAAAGAGAGGGGCAAGAAGATTTTTGAATGGTCTATAGCGCATCACGCTTATGCGTGAGGGTCGGAGGTTCGAATCCTCTCGCCCCGACACAAAAGCTCATCCACTGAAAAGTGTGATGGGTTTTTTTAGTTTTATAGATAGTATAACACATCTGATAATCAGTTGGTTATGGATGAATTATTTTATTGGGGGTCGCCTTCGAGGCTTTATTTCGATTACTTTTTTCTCATATGAGAAATAGTATCTCTCAGATACAGGAGTAGGGTCATATTTTATTCATAACTTCTGACGCCGTATCCAAACTAGTTATAAAGGGTATTGGTCATGTAGAATATCAGGAATGAATAAAAAAGAACTGTCAGAAAGAGACATATGTACAAAATTCATCAACCCTGCAATCGAACAGGCTGGATGGAATATGAAGCAACAAGTAAGAGAAGAAGTCTCTTTTACTGACGGTCGTATAATTGTACAAGGAAAATTACATACTAGAGGTAAAAGAAAAAGAGCAGACTACATTCTTTACTACAAGCCGAATATTCCAATTGCAATAATCGAGGCTAAGGACAACAAAAAGCCTGTTGGAGATGGCATGCAGCAAGCCCTTGAGTATGCTGACATTCTTCACATCCCTTTTGTATTTACCTCAAATGGTGACTCATTCGTTTTTCATGACAAAACAAGCTCGAAGGAAAAAGAAATTCAGTTAAGTGATTTTCCTAGTCCGACGCTATTATGGAACAAGTATCTTGAATACAGAGGTATTGACAATATTGAATCTAAGGAAATA
>CALLAE010000171.1 GCA_938002665.1 uncultured Saprospiraceae bacterium
GAAATCACAAAACTCACTTCTACAAACAGCACCAATGGCACAGCAAGTGGAAATCTGTATATAGAGTATTCAGGAGGAAGAGCGCCTTATGCACTAGCTTGGACAGGACCTAATTCTGATTCTCGGTCAGGGATCACTTCTACTTCTTATACTATGTTTGGGCTTGGGCCTGGTGAATATTCCATACAACTTACAGATGCAGAAGGACAGAGCAAATTAGTAGACATAACGTTGCTAGATGAAACGGCACCTGTCTTCCCCTGTACTGACCCATTGGATATCGTTATCCTTAATGATGTGTCGGGCTCCGTGGATCCGATAGAGTACGAAGAATCGAAAGCGTTTTTTACAGACTTTTTACAGGTCGCTAACATAGGCATGAGTCCTATGCAAAGTCAAGCTGCCATTATAGAATGGTCGAGTTCAGATCAGCAAAGTCTGATAGTTCCACTCACAGGAGATCTTGGGGAATTAGAAAACTATAGCAATGCAAGCAGAGCCTTCAGTGAAAGCACAGCACTGCACCCTGCATTGACCTATGGCTACGAATACCTTGATGCTAATGGCAGAGAGGAGGTAGAAAAGGTGCTTATATTATCTACCGATGGCTATCCTACAGAATCACTCATCGCTCTCGCTGACGAATTCAAAGCAGAGGGCTATCACATTATTACTATTGCCTTTGATCATGCCTATGAGCGCGGCAATCTCAGGGATATCCTGACCCTTACAGCTTCTGTACCCTTGCTCGCATCAGGGGCTCCCTCCTACTCAGAACTCAATGAAGACCTTGCAGAAAATATAGTTACCCGCTATCTCTGCCCATTGGCACCCGGAGAATCTTCATCTGTATATTTTCACAGAGATGGCGCTATCGCTATAGACAGTATTGTAGGAGCCTGCCCTATTACAGACTTAGCAGAGATAACTTTTACAGTTACTGCACAAAGAGAATTATCTATTCCGGCTGGCACTTCTGTTATGTTTTATCATAATGATCCACTACTCTTCGGCGCCACACCGATCTTGGAGTATAAATTGCCTTGCGCCATTCCTGTTGGTACTACTGACTCACATACAGTGAACTTACCCATTGCAAATGCCACTAAGCTATATGCCCTACTCAATGATGATGGCAGTCAGCGTCCACCACTGACCTACCCTATTACGGATCTTAAAGAAATCGCTTATAGTAATAACATTGACACCATCAGTATATGCACGGGGAGTGAAGCCACTCTACAAGCATTGAAATACACCTCGACCTCTATACCTGTCTGTGACAGCATACTCACCTACACCATCGATGTCTGTAACATAGGTGGTAGCCCGGCTACGGATGTGGTTGTTACGGATCTGCCGCCTCCAGGAGCCCTACTTATGTCTGCTTCAGTAAATGACAATGGTTGCTCACAAGTCAATGGTTCTACTTACGACATACCTGTAGCTTGTTGCGTCAGTATCTCCCTTACTTATAATTCTACCGAAGTAGCAGATGGCTATTATGGTAATCAAAACGTGATACTCAGTGGGCCTGACAATCAAAGCTATATTGATTATGATGGCAATCAAAGTAGCGCTGAGGATGTGACAATAGGAGGCGCGGATGAGAATTGTCCATCTTCAGAGATTTGGATTACAAAGGCTGTAAGTGATGAACAGATCTGCGATGATGGTTTCTTAGTATATACTTACACAATACACAACGAAACAAACTCTGTAATACAAGGGGCTAAGTTTACAGATTTTCTTGATGAGCCGATGGAATGGGTATATAAGCCTTATGCCATGGAAGGACTAAGCATCATGGCACCTGCACTATCGGGAACTGTGGCGGAATTTATCATCGACGAAATACCAGCAGACACAATCGCCACTTTCCAAATAGATGCTTATACCAGTGACTGGGAGATGGATGGCACTGTGACAAGCGCAGCAACATTAGAAAATGTCATAGACCTGGAGCACGGTGGTCTTCAGACCTTGGAGTCTAACGCCACGACTACCACCGTCTACGACAGCGATAACTTTTCTTGTGACTCCTTATGGACCTTCACCTTAGAGGTAGCACCACAAAAAGAAATAATTGTATTTCCTAATCCTACTACCGGCATGATTCAATTCCAAAATCTAGAAAACAACATCAGGTATCGACTCCTGGATTATAGCGGGGTATCATATGAGGAAGGCATTTACAGAGGGCAGGACTTAGAGCTCAAGCATTATGGTGTTAACCTTATTCAATTGATTTTTGAGGATCGCATGATCGTAGTGAAGGGGCTGAAGATATGATAGCTTGCTCAAAGGTGACAATCTTTGCAACCTGGAATAAAAAGTATATAGCGACTACTTGAACTTGATTGCTTGTAGTCGTGAGCCGATGAAAGTGTCACTATCAACAAAAACACAACCTCACTAAAAACAACATTACTTCCTTACCCACTAGCTTTCTAGCAGCTTTATAAATGTATGTGCTTAGAACTCAGCCCATACTTCTTAAGCAATTGAAAACCTAGTGGAAATAGCTAAGCAAAATACCCAATCACATGCTATGCGTAGATACGACCAAAGAGCATGAAGAAAAAGGGAACAAAAACAAAAAAAGTGAATATTAATAACTTTGGCATAAAACTTAAGAAAGGGACATAGTACTTCCAAGGCTTATCTTTAGATTCATATATAGTTAACATATCACCCTCATCTATAAAAAACAATAGAGGTGGCTCTCCTCTATCTTTAATGAACATAGGAGGATCTCCACCTGTATAATCTCTCAGTTTTAATTTGACCAACTCCTCGCCCTGCTCAACTTCTCTTAAGAATTCTACTTCAAAGAAATGAGGTTCGTCTATGAGCCATTCATGAATGTGTACAACCTTCGCCTTCTTCTTAGTTCCAGATACAACTAAATTAAAATTCCAATTAAATGGCAGCAGGATGAACATGCCAAATACTCCTATAAAAAATAATTTTTTCCTCCCATCTCGTTCTTGCTGTAATATTTTGTCTCGATTTTTACGCATTGTGCTTATGATTGAGCGGCAGTTTTCGTCTAAAATTGTCTGTTATATCTCAATTAATTGGAAGCACTTTTACTTCACTTTTATATCTAGATTCTGAACAGAAAATATCCCAAGTCTATAATAGAAAGGGAAAAGCTAATCTTTAAAATAGTGTCCATCTTTAGGTAGGACTTATAAACTATCATAGCCATATTTTTTTTAATTGAAGACATATAATAATTTCAGACACAGAGGAAACCTAACTAAAAAGTAACACGGATTCAGCTTTAAGTGTACAGCCACTTCGATGTTATAATTTTAAGTACATCAAATAACCTCCTCCCAAGATAAGCAAAGGAGAAGCAACTATTAGCAACACAATTGTCCATTGAAATAATCCGTAAAAAGAAATGAGTTTCTTTTGCTTTAAGTCTTGCGAAAAAACAACATATCCTGTTTCTCCCACCCTATACCTAGGTGTAGAAGAACTAGCGATATGATGATAAGTCAATACTTCATTTGTCTCACGGTTCAAGAATTCGAAAACTGGCTGATAAGTGGATCCATCCCTAGTTCTTTTTTCAATTAGGCTTACCACCTTAGCTTTCGCCACTATTCCATTTCTTAACAAGTCCTGTGTTTTATAATAATGATACACCGCAAAGTAGATTGCAACTATTGCAATTGTCAGCATTAAAGATGCGGAGTATACATTCATAGTAGTCTATTCTAGAAACAGTAAAAATCAATTTGGCATGTAACCAACTGGCGAAGGACCAATAAATACAGTTTTAAAAATCTAATTGTTCTCATAATGGGGTTTGTTTTCAATCGCAAGGTTCAAAGAATAAATGCAAGGCCATTTGACTCTTTGACTAGCGGAAAGGACCATAAGTCCATTGGGCTATTTCATCAGACAAGCGGAAATTGAGGCAAATCACTCATAGATAAGTATAAATACATATTATCACCGTTTCTTCTTGCAGACGACCGTTAGTCCGATGAAACAATTTTATTTGGCCAATTGTCCTACCTTAATAGATCTTAAAATCAGGGACCTAAGACAAATGACCTTATACTCAGAAAGGCTGAAGAAATCTCTAACATCGCACCTATGGATACAACTACTCGCTTGTATAGGAGCAGCATCTCTCTGCGCCCAAGAATACCCTTGGGTAAATTACACAGTAGATGATGGCCTAGCTTCTAATTATGTCTATGGAGCTATAGAATTAAGCAATGGCACTGTGTGGGCCTTTACCGAAAAGGGGGTAGCAAGATTTGATGGGCAGCAATTTCATAATTACAATGTCGAGGATGGCCTAGCAGATAACGATACATGGAAAATAGATAGAGATCTAAAAGGAAGAGGCATAATGTCTTCTTTTGGAAACGGCATATCATTGATAGTTGGGGATAGTATCCAAAAGCTAAAAGCCAGCTATCCAAATACTAGAGGTGCGCCCGTAATAATAAACGGAGAAGGCTATCTGATTGATTTACTTTCTAGTACTGCTGTCCAAATTGAAGATAGTACTAAAGTTATCAAGGCAAGAAATCCTAAAGGAACTGAATCACATAAGCTCTTTGTAGAATTTCATGCAAATACTGTAATAGTTAAAAACAAGACTGACACAACAGATATATGGTATTTAAACTTATCTAAACTTAAATCCGATAGGGAGAAGTCAATCTTACAAGGCCTATTTTTTGGTCCATCTGAACATCATATCATTATTATGAATTCCAGAGGATGGCTTATTGCAAATTTCAAGACAAGAACTTTTACTGAAAAATTATGGTCCAATTATGGTATAACAAATGAGCCCTCATTTCGTAAGGATATTTTATGGAGAGGGAAAGATCTCTTTCTATTTTTACCAAATGGATGCATACATATAGATTCCTTAGGAAATGAAGTTGAAGTAATTGACATCGGGAATATAAAAGAAGAAGTAGAAGCTCTAAGAGTACTTCCTGACGAGAAAGGCAATATCTGGTTAGGCACACAAGGAAATGGTTTGTATTTTCTTCCTAAGCACAACCGGATAAATAGAAACATACTAAAACTTCATCCTAAATCTAACGGCATAGAACAATTACTCCCTACTGAATCTGGAAACGTCTTGGCACTTCCAGATGACGGATATCCTATAGTGATTCAACCTGATTATAAAATTGCAGAACTAAAAAATATCCAATTACGCAATTTCATTGATATCATCGAATTAAACAATAACAAATTTCTACTCACTAATTCGAATCCAATCAATTCCAACAATAACTATTACACATTTTCATCTTTCTTGAATGCACATAAAACTGTTATAAATAACACAAAATCTATACAGTTTAATAGCGAACAGTTATATGCTTATAAAAAAACAGCATTTGACAGTCATTCAGATGTCGTTCTTTTTAGCGTGAACTGGGTGAAAGAAAAAAACTTATACGCAATGAAGTCAAGTGGAGACACCTTGACAATCTGGGATTATGAGTTAACTCTGAAGTGCTTTGCAAAAGCTTCTGATGGTGGTGTATGGATAGCTACTTCTAGTGGTATTTTCAAACATTTTAATAACCAAATAAAACCAATTTTTGAACATCCAGCTTTGCAACAATCCGTCTCATTTTACCAAAACAAAGAAAGTTTATTCTTTTCCACCCAAGACGACGACATCTATTCTTTGAATTTAGATGATAAAGAGTTTAAGAAACTAGCCAACCTAAAAAGTATCAATCGAATAAGAAAAGGCAATAAAGGAAGCATCCTTACCTGCACAAACCATGGTCTGATACGGTTAGATGACCATACAGGAAAAGTCATCCGTGAGTACAAGGTATCCTCTGGGCTAAGTTCTAACCAAATAAATGATGTCTATGAAATGCGTGATGAAATGCTGGTGGCCAGCAACGTAGGAGTAGATAAACTACCTATTGAATTGGAACAAAAAATAGAATCTACCTTTCCTTTCAAAATAACTTCCTTCCTTGTAAACAACAAGGTGCGCGATTTCAACAAAGGCCAGATAAAATTCAATAACCTTGAAAATAATCTACAGTTAAAGTACACCTTGCAAGATTACCAAAGCGCTGGTGACATTAAGTATTATACTAAACTAGCACCAATTCAAAGCGAATGGCAAGAAAGCAATGTGCCCTCGGTAGACTACTGGGGCTTAGCTCCTGGTGACTATACTTTCCAACTGAAAGCCAGAAGATATAATGGTCAAGAACTCTGTTATGGGAAGGCAATAAACTTTACCATCAAACCGACATTGTTCAAAAATCCGATCTTCTATTTCTTTGCAGTTGCTATAGGCTTAGGCTTGTATATATGGTTGACACAGCGAAAGCAGGCAACAGCCTTAGATGCTCTGAAACAGAAAAATGTAATGAATAAAAAGATCTCGGAATTGCAATTATCAGCTCTGCGATCTCAGATGAATCCCCATTTCATTTTCAATGCTCTAGGTGCGATCCAGTATTACATCCAAACCAAGGATGCAGATATGGCTGAGGACTATCTTTCTCAATTTGCTTTTTTGATGCGGAAATACTTAGAAGCTTCTAAGCGACCCATGATTAATTTGACAGAGGAGATAGAGTTACTTAAACTTTACACCAGCATAGAAGTCATGCGCTACAGTCATCGCTTTAAAGTTGAATTACAAGTAGATGAAGACCTAGATAAATTCGATACGATGATCCCTTCAGTCTTAATTCAGCCTTTTGTAGAAAATTCGATTTTACACGGCTTGCATTCTAGAAAAAGCGCTGGTGGTTTGTTGAATATTACCTTTAATCAAATTGGTGATGATTTACATGTAATAATTTCAGATAATGGCATTGGATTAAAAAAATCTAAAAAACAAAGTAACTCATTTCATACACCTACTGGATTAATAAACATCTCTGACAGAATCAAAACGATAAGTTATTCTACCGGGATGAAAATTGACTTAACTTATAATATTCCTTATCCAGAAAATGAACATTATCCAGGACATGAAGTAGTACTAATTTTTAAAAATACAATAACATGAAGTTACGTACTGTCATAATTGATGATGAGCCTAAGCTAAGGGCTGTACTAAAGGTAAAGTTGGAAACAAAATGCCCTAACTTAGAACTGGTAGGAATGGCAGAAGATGCCAAAAGTGGCTACGAACTAATTCAGTCTACAAAACCTAATCTAGTGTTCCTGGACATTGCCATGCCCGGGGATTCTGGATTTGATCTATTGCAAAAATTCGAAACCATAGATTTCGATGTTATTTTTGTTACTGGATTTAGTGAGTACATCTTGGATGCCTTACGCGTAAGCGCAATCGATTATCTACTGAAACCCGTACAGAACAAACAACTTATCGAGGCAGTCGAAAAAGCAGTTTTACGCAAGAAAGAAAGAGACAGTATATCCCATTATCATATACTCAAACACAACCTCAATCACATTGGGGACCAGAAAACCAAAATTGCTTTCCCTGGAGTGGAGGCATATGAGTTCGTTACTGTCGAAAACATAATAAGATTAGAAGGATGGAATAAATATACTCGAGTCTATCTAACCAGCGGGAAGGTTATAGTCAGTTCTTACAACATAGGGGTTTACAGAAAAATGCTAAGTCGATATGAGTTCTTCAACTGCCACAAATCACATATGGTCAACTCTAAACACATCAAGCGTTATCTCCGTGAGGGCACAGTTGTCATGGTCGATGATGCACAAGTCCCTGTAAGTAGAAGAAAGAAAGATGAATTTTTATCTGCCTACATAAAAACTGTGGCAGAATAAAAAAGCGTCTATAGAACTTACTTCTTCTTAACCAACTTTCGAGCTGCTTTATAGATGTGCTTAGGACTAAGCCCATACTTCTTAAGCAACTGATCAGGCTTCCCACTCTCGCCAAAAGAATCGTCTACAGCTACCATTGCCATCGGCGCAGGAAATTTTCTAGCGAGTACACCGGCTACACTTTCACCTAGCCCCCCATTGCGCTGATGCTCTTCCGCGACCAAACAGCAACCCGTCTTCTTGACGGATCTGAGTATAGCACCTTCATCAAGAGGCTTTATGGTATGGATATTTATAAGATCGACAGTGATGCCTTCCTTTTCTAGTTCTTTGGATGCTTCCACAGCATACCACAACATATGCCCTGTAGCAACGATAGTAATATGTTTCCCATTGTTTAGCTTGAGCGCCTTGCCTATTTCGAATTTCCCTTTCGGAACAAATACTGGCCAGCTAGGTCTGCCGAATCTGAGATAGACAGGACCTTTGTGCTTGGCTATAGCGATGGTAGCTTCTTTGGTTTGCGTATAGTCAGCAGGATTGATGACTGTCATGCCTGGTAACATTTTCATCATACCCACATCCTCCAAGATCTGGTGGGTAGCACCATCTTCCCCTAGTGTCAGACCTGCATGCGAAGCACAGATTTTGACATTCTTATGTGAGTATGCGATGGATTGTCTTATCTGATCATAGACTCTTCCAGTAGAGAAATTGGCGAAGGTGGTTGTAAAAGGAATCTTGCCTGCTGTCGCTAGCCCAGCTGCGATGCCCATCATGTTGGCTTCAGCGATACCTACTTGGATAAAGCGTTCTGGATTTTCATCTATGAAGGTCTGAATCTTAAGTGAGCCGACAAGGTCTGCACAGAGTGCCACTACTTTTTTGTTTCTACGTCCGAGCTGTGTCATCCCATCACCGAATCCATCTCTGGTCGCCTTCTTTTCTTTATATGTTAGTTTGCTTAGCATTGTTTCGTTGTTAAGTTGTGAGGGATATTAGTAGTCTCCTAAGGTTTCTTTGAGTTGGGAAAGTGCATTTTTAGTTTGTTCAGGGTTAGTCGCCTTTCCATGCCACTTATGTGTCCCTTCCATGAAGTCGACGCCTCTGCCCATCGCTGTCGTCATGAGTATACAGATGGGCTTGCCTTTTCCGCAAGCTGCTTTTGCTTCTTTCATGACTTTCAAGATCTCTGACATATTATGGCCATCCATCTTTATAACTTTCCAGCCAAAGGATTTCCACTTAGCTTCTAGATTTCCGAGTGCCATTACTTTCTTAGTAGGGCCGTCTATCTGCTGACCATTCCAGTCTACTGTCACTATAAGATTATCCACTTTATGATGGGCGGCAAACATCATAGCTTCCCATACCTGCCCTTCTTGCAACTCACCATCGCCAGTAAGTGCATAGATAGTTCTTTTGTCTTTATCCATTTTTTTAGCGAGTGCAGCACCGATGGCTACAGAGATACCTTGGCCGAGTGAGCCAGAAGCGACTCTGATACCTGGCAGACCCTCGTGAGTAGCAGGGTGGCCCTGCAAGCGAGAATTTATTTTTCTGAAAGTCTTCAGCTCTTTGACAGGATAATATCCTGATCGCGCCAGTACACTATACCAGACGGGAGAGATGTGACCATTAGACAAGAAGAACATATCTTCGTCCTTTCCAGTCATCTTAAATTTCTTATTGTGTTTCATAATTCCGAAGTACAGCGCGGTCATGAAATCAGCGCAACCAAGTGAGCCACCCGGGTGGCCTGAGTTTGCACCAGCCGTCTGTCTGATGATATCTCTTCTTACTTGAGAAGCGATCTTTTCGAGTTGTTTTATGCTAGCCATGAGGTTCTGAAAAATTTTGGTGTAAATATAGCAGGATGCACTTACTGCTAATGACTTATTGATAAAAAGCAAACAAAAAAGAGCAAGCTAAAAACTTAGCTTGCTCTTATATTCTTTTCAAAACAAAAATTTGTTTCTAGTTCATTGCTTCACTTAAAGCTTTTCCAGCCTTAAATTTAACTAAGGTTTTAGCTTTGATTTTGATAGTCTCACCGGTTCTTGGATTTCTTCCATCTCTTGCTGCTCTCTTAGAAGTAGAGAAAGTTCCGAATCCTACAAAAGCTGCTTTGTCTCCACTCTTAAGGCACTTTTCGATTCCACCGAATACTGCTGCTACTGCTTCAGTTGCTTGAGCTTTTGTTAAGTCAGCCTTAGCTGCAACCGCGTCTATTAAATCTCCTTTGTTCATGTTATGCTTATTTAGATTAAAATAATTTAGATGCGTAAAAGTAGAAGTTTGACACATATAAACAAAGATTCTAATATTAAAATCGGCCCAAAACCCCTTATTTTACTAGGGATTTGACAATTAATCCTCGTTTTAACTGTTATATGAGTAATATTTTTTCAAATATTAAGGCCTCTAAAGAAAATTATAATGAAGAATACAAAGAAAATAATGTTACTCTGCCTGCTAGGTCTTAGCTTAGCGACCTTCACTACAAGCTGCAAAACGGGAGAAGGATGTAACACAGACAAGTATGCAGCAGCTACTGATAAAGATGGAAATCTATCCATGAAAAAAGGAAAATCTAATCTCTACTCCAAGAAGCGCAGAAAGAAAATGAGACGACCTTAGACTTGTAAACAAAGAAAGAACCCTCAGACCATTGTCCAGGGTTCTATTCCTAAAGCTAAGATCAACGATCAGTAATATTTATTTCTTCTATTTCTGACCAGGGTAGATAATCATGGTCATCGTCGTTCCTGAAAATGAGTAAGCCGTCATTATCCTCACATACATCCACCTTATCAGATAACAATATTTTCTCGCCACTATTAAGTGTGACTAAACTCTTTTCTCTGTTTTTAGGCTTGATAGCAGCTATGTTCTTGAATGGGATAAAATATTCTATATCATTTTTGACACCATTGAGTAATTCGTAATCGTAAGTTTCATCTAGATCATAGATCATTCTTCCCTGATAAGACCTGCCCTCTGTATCTACGACTTGTGCACTCAGCTCCTTATTGCTCTCATAAGAATCATAGGAAGCATTGACCTTAGGCATCTGAGAATCAAAAGTAATCTTGACGAATTCTTTCCATGGAATATCTACTCTACCCATGCCCACGATATTGACTATGATGCCTCTATTATCATCATCTACATCATTACTACCACTCAGCATATAAGTTCTCCCAGATTTTAATTCCACTAGACTGCCGTTACGCTTGCTCTCTATACTTCTAATATTTCCGAATGGGATATCTAGTTCTCCATTTTTAGTATCTCCATTGAGCTCGTCTAGGCTTAGTCGTTCATCATGATCCCATTGCAAAAATCCAGTAAAGCTTTCCGAACTCGTCTCTACTATTCCATAAAGCGGCTCACCGAAAGCACTTTCAAAATCAGAAGGTGTTCTAAAGAACTCAATGATCTTTATTCTATCCCAGTCTATCTTCATCTTCCCCAGCTCATTATCATTAACTCTGATAACGGCACCTACATCATTAGATCCACCATCCAGTCGCAGCTCTTCACCATTGCGCATAGTCAGTGCCAACTTGTCTCCTCTCCCTGGTCGTATCTCTTTGATATCACCAAAGTGACAAGCAAAAATATGAGAGTGATCAGAGTCTCCATAATTCAAGCTCATGCCAACCCAGTTACTCGCCCAGCCACCACAATCTTTTTTGTCTAATTTTTCTCTTTCATCATCATCTAGATAGGCTAAGTTTTCATTTCTCTTTTTTGAAGAATTAAAATGATCAAACCAAAAAGCCTCTTCTTTACCCCAGCGGATTTGTCCAGTAAATTTTTCATTATCTACCGTGGTTATTGTTCCATAGATATAGATGCTACTGTTGTTTTCTATAGTTGCTTGCAGCCCTTCTAGGAGGAAAGCATTGAGATAGGCTGACATCAGGATGACGCAGAACTTGGTTTTCATAAGCCAATAATTTTATAATTAGGAATTTATCTATACGATCCAAAGATGGAAAGGAGACAAGGATTATGAAACCCAAAAAAGATAAGAGGGTAATATCAGATACTGAATCGGCTAATAGCCAAACTGGATAAAAAAAACTAGGTGTTTCCCACTAGCCACAATAGGCAGAACCTATGCGTTATATAGACGCTAACGAAGTATTCCTTAGTACTTTGGAAAAATCAGACTAGTCTGAATGCCCCGTCACAATAGTGATGGGGTTTTTTATAATTATACAGGCTAAGCCTAAAACTGGCTAGCGATCAATAAATTCAGATCCTGATACTTCAGCCCAAAGCGCTTACTCAGATAGTGATTAGTTATAGCACCCTTATAAGCATATACACCATTCCTGACGCCTTTGCCCTCATAGATGAGCCCTTCCACAGAACCGTAATTACCTGCCTTTATCAAAATAGGGGTGATAATATTACTGATGGCGGCAGAAGCTGTCCGGGGTACTTTGGAGGCAATATTGGGAACGCCATAGTGTATTATGTCATGTTTGACGATGGTCGGGTTTTTATGGGTGGTAATTTCTGATGTTTCTATACAGCCACCCTGATCTATGCTCACATCTACAATGACGGAACCTGGTTTCATCTTAGAAACCATTTCTTCTGTGACAAGAATAGGAGACCGACCTGACTTACTATGTATGGCACCTATCACGACATCAGCACTTAATAATTGATAACCGAGATATACAGGATTAAAAGTAGAGGTATGCAACTGGCGACCTATCAGATTCTGTATCCGCATCAGCTTAGAGATGTCATTATCAAAGATCCTCACAGAAGCGCCCAATCCCAAGGCCGTCTTAGTAGCAAATTCTGCCACCACACCTGCACCTAGTATAACTACCTTAGCAGGTGGTACTCCAGAGACTCCTCCCAGAAGGATACCTCTCCCCCCCTGTCCGTAGCTTAATAATTCTGCTGCTGTAAATACGGAAGCCATCCCCGCTATCTCACTCATAATTCTTACCAGTGGAAAAGCACCAGATTCTCCCTCCAGGTACTCCATCGCGATGGCTATGATTTTTTTCTTTTTGAGTGCCAGCAGATAGGCTTCTGACATGCGTGGTAGAATGATAGGCGAGATCAGTATCGCCCCTTCGCTCATCAGCTCTATTTCATCCAGCTCGGGTGGCGAGGCCTTGACCACTACATCACAACCAAAAACTTTTTCTTTACTCGGAGAGATGTCTGCTCCAGACTCTGCATAATCATGATCTGTAAAATTAGACCTTAGACCCGTGCCTTTTTCCAGAATGATACGATGCCCGTAGCCTACTAGTGATCTTATGGAGTTAGGAACTATAGGAACCCTATTTTCATCATTATCATGTTCCTTAGGTATTCCTATAGAAATACTTTTATTCTTTTCACTGACTTCCAGTACTTCCGCTTGGGTCTGGTACTGTCCCTCTGTGAAAAAATCTGAAAAATTAAATTTAGTGCCTCCTGACGACATATGCTCTTCGTTCTTAAGTCATAAAAGTTACGTAGAATCATCAACTTATGGAAGAATCAATAGTGTTAAATTTATACAGACGCAAAAATGTAGAAAAGGAAGGGTATTACTCCACTCTACTGAGCTCTATTGTACGTATTTCGCCTACTCCTACAGTGATCTTTATAACCATATACGGGCGCTCTAGATAAGCCATAATGAGTTGGGGCCATTCCACAAGACAAGTATTACCCGAGTATAGAATGTCCTCTAAGCCTAGTGCAAATGCTTCTTCTACAGTATTTAGTCGATACAGATCGAGGTGATACAGCTTGCCTTGATTGACCTTATACTCATTGATAAGGGAATAACTAGGGCTGCTGCCACTGTCCTGAGAGCCTAGTTGCCTGAGGATTTCCTTAACTAAAGTTGTTTTTCCAGCGCCTAGATCTCCTATCAGTAAGACTAGGGGATGCTTTAGCTCAGCTAAAAGTGCTGTGACTGTCTGAGGCAGGTCCTCTAGGCAATTAGTCTCGAATGACTTAGTACTGTTCATGTTTTTGGTCTGTAACTGCTTTATCTTCGCCAAAGTTATTTGAGAATTTGATATTTGTTAAATATTTATTCTCGTTTAATTAATCAGTTTATGGTCTTAAGCATAAGCAAGGAGTAATGGACATATATAAAAACAAGTCTAGTTGGAAATGGTTTTTGGCTATCGTCGGATTGGCCATAGTCATCCCGTCTATGGTCTATTCTCACTACCTAGCTGAAAATCTCAAAGAAAGAGAAAGGCAGACCGCAGTCCTCTACTCTGATGCCATTAATTCTGCGGCGACCAAAAATGAGAATGAAGACACTGGGATGGAATTATCCATTCTAGATCAGTTGTCTAATGTGCCTATCATTATGGAAAATGAGCAAGGCATACTCACTGGCTATAATTATGGTGAAGACATCATTTCTGATCAGGAATTACTCAATGAAAAAAAAGCCAAAATACTGGAGAATGGAAATCCACCCATACAAGGTTTTGGTTCCTCACATAAGATCTACGTAGAGAACTCCTTACTTTATAAAAGAATATCTCTTTTCCCTTATGTACAGATTCTCTTGCTGAGTTCCTTTGTACTGATAGGATATTATATTTTCTCTACATCTCGAAGAGCAGAGCAAAATAGAGTATGGGCAGGTATGGCCAAAGAAACGGCACATCAGCTAGGAACGCCTATCTCTGCTATCCTAGGATGGATAGAACACCTTAAGGAAAGTGCTTCTGGCAATGAAGAGCAGATAGAGATCGTACAGGAGTTACGCAATGATGTGACTCGACTAGAATTAGTAGCAGATAGATTCTCTAAGATAGGCTCTATGCCAGAACTGGAAAATATCAATCTACTAGATGAGCTGCAAAGCTGCCGTACATACATGGAGAGGCGCGCACCCAAGAAAGTAAAGTTTGATTTTCCAGATCCCAAGTCTCAACCCGTAAGAGTAAATATTAATTCTCACCTGTTCAATTGGGTCGTAGAGAACTTACTTCGTAATGCTTTAGACTCTATGGAAAGTACTGGAACGATTACGGCTAGAATAGAGACCAATAATAAATTTGCAATTTTAGACATCACAGACACAGGCAAGGGCATAAGCTCTGGCAACTTTAAGACCATATTCGAACCCGGTTTTACAACAAAAAAAAGAGGCTGGGGTCTAGGACTCTCATTGGCGAAAAGAATTATAGAGGAATATCATCGAGGAAAGATTTTTGTGAAAAACTCAAAACCGAATGTGGGTACAACATTTACGATACAGTTGCCTCTGGCTTAGTATCCTATTTTCTATAACTCTTAGTGCTCAAGAAATCACTGTTCTAGATGAGAACGATGACCCCCTCATCGGCGTACATGTATATAACGGTGATAATGTTTCAGTAACAGATATTGAGGGCAAGACAGCGCTAGTCGTCACGGATCAGATCACCCTAGAATACCTAGGTTACAAAAAAGCAATCCTTACAAAAGCAGAACTTATAGCCTCTGACTACATCTGTAGGATGCTCCCTGATGATGAAATCCTAGAAGAGATCATCATAATAGGCCGTACCGATGCCAGAGAGCTAGACCTTCCTTACAATGTTGCTAGAATAAAATCCGAAGAGATCTTTAGCTCCAATGCTCAAACTTCTGCTGATGCCCTTAGCCTAAATTCGGGGGCCTATGTGCAGAAGTCCCAGCTGGGAGGCGGCAGCCCTATTCTAAGAGGTTTCGAAGCTAACAAAGTATTACTCGTAGTAGATGGCGTCAGAATGAATAATGCGATCTATAGAAATGGCCACCTACAAAATGCTATCACCATAGACCCCGCCATACTAGATCAGATGGAAATCATCTACGGCGCCGGTTCCCTACTCTATGGCAGTGAAGCTCTAGGAGGGGTTATACATTTTCGGACAAGAACACCATTGCTTGATTTTTCAGAAGGACTAAGCAGTGCGCATAAGCTCAATGCTTACCTTCGCCACAATACTGCAGATCAAGAAATAACAGCACATCTAGACCACAGTTATTCCAGTCAGAAATTCGGTGCTATAACCAGCATCAGTTTCTCTGATCGCTCTGACCTCAGGATGGGCTCGGTAAGATCTGACGAGTACCCCACCTTCGGACTAAGGTCAGAATATATAGACCCAGACAACAATGACCAACTCATCACTAATCCCGATCCTAATATCCAGCGAGGCACAGGCTATGCACAACTGGACCTCTTTCAGAAATTGCTTTGGCGACCGAGTGACATAATAAAAACAGAACTTAACTTACAATATTCTACCAGCTCTAACATCCCGCGCTACGATAATCTGACACAGAGAAGAAATGGGCTACTGCGTTTTGCAGAATGGAATTATGGCCCTCAACAAAGACTCCTTATCGCGCCCAAACTCAGCTGGACCAGCTCCTCTAAACTCTTCGATAAAGCAACTGTTATTACTTCTTTTCAGGATATCTCTGAAAGCAGAATTACCAGACAGGTAGCTGAGCCAGATTGGGAAGTGCAAGAAGAAAAAGTAAAAGTGCTCGGCCTTACGATAGATTTCAATAAAAGATTGACTAAAAAACAAAAACTGACATATGGGGTAGATGTTCATTATAATGATGTGCGATCCAGAGCTAGCATAGGGAACTATCAGGTTCTACCAGCAGAAGTGCCCGTAAGTGAAAAAACATTAAGTCGTTACCCTAGTGCAGGCAGCCAACTAAGAAACATGGGCATCTATCTCCAGCACAACTGGCAGAACAAAGACTCTACACTAGTATGGATCAATGGTATCAGATATAGCAATCAGAAAACAGACTTGTTATATGACAGGGCAGATCCTTTTGCTTGGCCTGCATATTTCTATGATGGCATCACCAGTACTAACGAAGCTGTCGTCGGCATCACTGGACTCAATTATCAGTATGGCTCTTGGCTAGCCAAAGCTTCTACAGGAACAGCCTTTCGCTCACCCAATGTAGACGACCTCGCCAAGATACGTGTCAATGGCGATGAGATAACAGTGCCTAACCCTGAGCTGAACTCCGAAAAAGTGTGGAACTCAGAACTGACTCTCGGCTATCGCTCCAGGCCCTTTACTTTTGGGATTACAGGTTTCTATACTCAGCTTACAGATGCTATTATCAGAGAGAATTTTACCCTGCCTGATGGCCGCTCAGAATATATCGTTGCTAATGATACGCTTACAGTTACTGCCAATGTCAATGCTAACAGCGGATGGATAAGAGGGCTATCCTTCCAACTCGCCCTGCAACCTACTGCTGAACTAAAACTCAATAGCTCCATAAGTTTCCAGAAAGGCAGAGCCATCAGCAAAGACAAATTAGAATCGCCACTCGGACATATACCTCCTACCTATGGGCGCACGAGTCTCAGCTATACCCTCCCGCGCATACAGTTGACAGCAGACTGGAGGTTCAATGCCTGGAAACCTATAGAAGAATATGGAGGTAGTGTGGACAATCCTGACCTAGGTGCTATAGACCGTGATGGTAATGAAGTAGGAGCACCTGGATGGCAGACTTTTGGGATCTCTACCCAAGCTGAGCTAGGCAGAGGCCTGACACTTAATCTAGCTCTGGAGAATATCCTAGACCAGCATTATAGACCTTTTGCATCTGGAGTCAGCTCCGCGGGGAGGCATGTAGTCTGTGCTTTGAGATATAAAATGCAATAAGAAAAAGCACCTGAGGGGGACACATAAAGGAAATTAACTATTTGATATTTAAAGCCTTAATCTTAAGTTAAATAAAGCTTTTTAGCGTTCCAAAAGCTACATTTGCCAAAACTTTTACGTCTGTCAAGGTGTAAGGTTATTTTTTTAGTACAGAATTATAATAGACATGAATATTCAAAATTTGAAAACAATATTATTCGGAGCGCTTATGATTATGACTGTTTCTGTCAATGCACAGAAATTCGGTTATGTAAATTCAGCGCAACTACTTGCAGAACTTCCAGCAGTAAAAGCGGCAGACAGTAACCTCGAGACTTATCAGCAACAACTAATGTCTTCTGGAGAAGCTATGGTCAAGAAATTAGAGACAAAGGTACAAGCTTACTCCAAAGAAGCACAAGAAGGGCTATTGTCTCAAGTACAGATGCAAAAGAAAGAAGAAGAGCTAGGCGCAGAGCAGGCGAAGATTCAGCAATACGAAGTAGAAGTACAAAACAAAATCATAGCCAAAAGAGAAGAGCTCTATAAGCCAATACTAGACAAAGTAAAAGTTGCCATAGAGCAAGTAGGGAAAGAGCAAGGTTATACCATGATTTTTGATTCTAGTGCAGGGACTATCCTTCACGCTAATGATTCGGAAAATGTAATGGATATAGTGAAGGCTAAGATGGGTCTATAGAAAAGAACCTCATATAAGATTTATTAAGCCACCCTCTTAGAGGGTGGCTTTTTTTTTGGTATCGAAAGAGATAATCTAAATCAGCGCAGCAGTCACTGATAGCACTTCCCTTATCTTATAGAATTTTAGTTAGATTATTACTAACTTTATTTATCCAATCTTTCGGTCTATCGCTCCTTTTCGATGAGTAATCCACAAAAGGCCTTTATTCTACTTATTAAAAAAATACTGCTATGAGAACCATTTTTGTTCTATGCCTCATCCTGTTTTCTACCGTAACTTCTTTTTCTAGCTCTATCAGCGGAGTGATCTTTTATGATGATAATATGGATGGCTGCAGAGCTGATACCGAAGAATTTTCGCATAACATACTCATCGAATTATATGCCTGTAATGATGATAATATTCCTAGAGCTAATGACCTCCTAATAAAAGAAACAAGATCTGATGAAATGGGTTCTTACTCATTTGATCTAGCTTCTGTCCAAGAAGGTAATTACTATGTAAAAGCAGATCTCAGACAAAATAGAGCAACAACTGCTAACTGCGATTCCGATATAGACCTTGATGGGAATAGTACCTGTTTTTCTCTGACTGCAAGTGATACTATAGTAGTCAATGTAGGCCTTGTAGCGCGAATGTATGTGGGTGGCCATATCATTGTCGATAATAATGCCAATGGGATCTGGGAGCCTGACGAAAATCCTATTGGAGAGTATGGGAAAATTTTAGACATACATTTACTCAACAAAGACAAAGATGTTCTACAGACAACTTCCACTGGTGTAAAAGGTGAGTATTACTTTGAAACGGATCCAGGAGAATACTATATCCAATATATGCCCCCATCTTCCATTCCACTTTCTGCACCAGACCATACTGAAGCAAATAGTGATATAAAGGGAGACGATAATGGCATACAGGATGATACAGATGGAAATAACGTGACTGATGGGCTTATTATCACCACACTGATAACACTAGAAAGAGGTCAGGAACCAACAAATGACCCTGAACTTACCTTTGAATGGGGCTGGGGAATAGATGATCGCAATGATAATCTTACAATTGATTTTCTCTTAGTTCCATTGATGGGTATAGGTGGAGAAATATTTATCGATGATAATATCGATGGTTTTCACAGTCCAGGAGAGGGTAACATAGGTGATCTAGGAATAGCCGTATCTTTAAATTTATTTGAGACAGAGACGGATTCGCTAGTTGCTGTAACAAACACTGATGCTCAAGGAAGCTATTTTTTCTCTAATTTGTTTCCAGGAGACTACTATGTGGAATTCGTGCCACCTGCTTCTGCTCCTAGATCCTCACCAGTCATGTTCCCTTTAGACAATGATATAGACGACGACAATAATGGTATCCAACAAGATAACGACAACGATTCTATTCCTGATGGGCTTATAACATCTCCAAGCATAAATCTGTACGGATACGGAGAGCCTAATGATTGGGGAAGTGGTTTTGATGAAAACATTAACCTCACGATCGACTTCGGCTTACTACGATGCTATAGACTAGAGGGTACAACCTATGAAGACTTAGACGACAATGGATGTCGTGATTCTGATGAGCTTACTGGAACCCATGAACTCATATGGTCGATCTACCAGTGTGATTCTTTGCCTGCAGAATTTGGTATGGGTCACAAAGTATTTGAGCATATAGGTTCTAGCTTTGATAGTGATATTGCTGATTGTCTGACCACTGAAAGAAACTACTATTTAGAAGTCCAGAGTGCAAGTGGCGACGATATCCCTTCTTTTGTTCCAAGAGATCTCTGTCATGACTGGAAAGACTCAGATGTTGATAGCCAAGGGCAGTCAGACTGTTTCTCACTATACGAAGGATTTAACATTAGTAATATAGATATAGGCTTTGTAGGACCTAGCTCCACAGCAGAGCTATCAGCTGAGCAATTGACTATCTACCCTAACCCAGCAATAGACAAGCTAGACATAAAAACTATAAGTAAAATAAAGCAATGGCGCATAATAGATGTAGCAGGAAGGACTGCAATAAAAGAAGCCATCGCACCTCTATCTAATGAAGTGTCAGTCGAAATCTATAGCCTAGAGAAAGGAACTTATATTCTAGAAGTCATTACTAAACTGGGGACAGGATACAGGAAGTTTATAATAGAATAGTTTTTTTAATGGAAGAGTGAGTGCTTAGCTTCTTCTTCCACCACCAGAGCCGCCTCTGCCACGGCCGCCGCCGGAGCCACCATGACGCTTGCCTCCGCCACCTTTTCTACCACCGCGGCCTCCACGAGCACCGCCGCCTCCGCGGCCGCCTCTGCCACCGCGCATTGGTCTGCGGTTCGGGTCCCATTCAGGAGATTCTCCTATGTCTTTCGGGGTCGGAACTTTCGTTATTTCTTTTTCTATTAGCTTTTCTATACTGGCAAAGTTGCGCATGTCGTCATAGTTGATAAAGCTAATCCCGACACCTTCTGCCTCCGCTCTTGCCGTTCTTCCTATCCTATGCACGTAATCTTCTGCGTCTCTAGGCACATCATAGTTGATGACAAGATCTACATCCTTGACATCTATTCCTCTACTTATCACATCAGTACCCACGAGCACTCTTACATTCTTAGCTCTGAACTCTAGCATCACTTCTTCTCTCCTCTTCTGATCTAGGTCAGAAGAAATTCCTGTTGCCTGAATGCCTACAGACTTAAGACCCGAGACTATTTTACTGATATTCTTTTTAGTAGAACTGAATACGATTATCGTCTTATACTTCGGCTTATCTTTTATGAGTCTACGGAGTAGCTTTATCTTATGCTCGTCATGAACGAGGTAAGCTGCCTGAAGGATTTTTTCTGCAGGCTTTGAGATAGCGATACTTACTCGCTGTGGATTATTGAGTATCTCTTTACTCAACTTCACGATTTTGTTCGGCATAGTCGCACTGAACAATAAGGTCTGTCTTTCTTTTGGCAGTTTATTGATGATCGTGATAATATCGTCATAGAATCCGATATCTAGCATTCTATCTGCCTCGTCTAGGACGAGATACTTTATCGTATCACACTTAAGGTGGTTATTTTGAATGAAGGACAACAACTTACCTGGAGTCGCTACGACCACATTCACCCCATTTTTCAGTGCTCTACTTTGGGTTTCCCATTCCTGTCCGGATCCACCTCCATAGAGTGATATGGAAGACACATTAGTCGTATAAGAAAAGCCTTGTATCTGCTGATCTATCTGTAGGGCTAGCTCACGTGTAGGGCAGATGATAAGGGCAGTAGTGACATCCTCTCCGCCTTTGATTACCTGATCTAGGATAGGTAACATGAAAGCTGCAGTCTTACCAGTACCCGTCTGAGCGGAAGCCAGTAGATCCTTACCTTCCATTACTAAAGGAATGGCCTCTGTCTGAATCGGTGTTGCATTCTCAAAGCCCATATAAAACAGTGCTTCTAATAATGTTTCACTAAAGCCGAATTCCTTGAACGTCATATATACTATTGGTTGTAAAGCAAAAGAGCTCTATCCGTTTTGAATAGAGCTCTTATAAAGCTGTTTTTTTTATCCTAGAAGAAAGTAGCTCTATCATCTTTGATATCTGCTCTCTTGGTCATATTCTTAATCAAACTGAAGTTAACCTGACTTTTAGTAGCGCCATTTACACTAGACTTAATCAGCGGAAGGTTAGTAGCAGCACCAGCCTCTTGTCTACTTATAGGTTGCACTATATAGACGCCTGACTCGCCTATTATCGGCTGAGATGTTGCTTGTACTTGCGTACCGAAAGCTGCGGCCAGAACTTTAGGCTCATTACCTATACCCGTGATAGTAGAAGTTTTGGACCCTACATCAGCAGCGTTCTGAACTTGTAAGCCTTGGCTAGTAGCAGCCTCTTGTAGACTATTAAATTTAAATCCTTGTACAAACTTAGCAGCCTTCTTTCTATTCATTACGGCAGCCTCTACTTTTGATCTCATAGAGCTTGCAGTAGGAAGACCTTTAGGGATAATAGAACTTAAGGCAGCTAATACATACTTGTTATCATAGTACTGGACTGGATCAGTAAATCTGAATATCTCAGGAGACACCTCACCCACTTCTGTAGAAGGGTCGAAAGCCCACTGTATGATATCTCTTGTAGACTGCACTGCTCCTAAGGTTCCCATGTTGAAATCATTGCTTCTTAAGGGTGCACTCTTTTCTAACTGTACATCAGGTAAGGCGGCTATCGCTGTTCTGAGACTATTGATATCTCTGTTTGCCGCAACGATTTCTGTTACTTTATCATACTGCTCATCTTGCGTTTCTTGAGATGGCGTGATAGGCTGACCCATAGAAGCGATTCTATACTTCAGTTGATTATCATTGAACACCTGATCCTGTACTTCTAGTAAATGTACACCGAACTGTGTTGTCACTACATAGACACCACCTGGTCTGCCATTAGCAAAACAAGCTGTTGCAAATTCAGGTACCATAGTTTCTTGCGTAAAACTACCTAAGTCACCACCTTGTAATTTGTTAGATGTATCGTCACTATGTCTCAGCGCTAAAGTGTCAAAGGAAACACCTCTTTTATATTCTCTTCTTATACTATCTATGAAGGTTCTCGCAGAAGCTACTGCAGCTACATCTCCTTGCGGAGCTGCTTTCAGTATGTGTCTAGCTGTCACTGAATCTGCTACCTTTTTCTTATCTATCATCTTCACTAACATAGAATAGCCATTCTCCGTAAATGGACCATAAACCTCTCCCGGATTAAGAGCTGTGATCTGAGCTCTTGCTATCTCTGGTAGGTTTTCTGCTTTTCCATACAAATGGCTGTAATTACCATTATTACTAGTAAACAATAATGAATCATTAGCAGTGACTGCCAACTCTTGTTTTAGCGCTTCTACTTTCTGAGTAACGGCCTGAGCATCTGCCTCTGAAGCTTCTACATTAAAGACAACATATTCCATCTCTCTTGTCTCCACATTCACTTCAAATCTGTCCTTTTTCTCAGAAATATATGAACTGATATCAGCATCAGTTACTTCTACGCCTGCAGCATCTATATTATCAAAGGGAATCTTGACATAATTGAAGTCTACTTTGGTATTATCCATGATGTGCGATTCTTCTGCCATGAAGTTCGGCGCATAGATTGCCTTGGAAACCAATGTGTTCAATTTACTTTGAAGGGATTCCTTTATAATTTGCTTCTCTTGTTCAGCCCAGTACGTTCTAAACTGGGGATTCATTTCCTCACCCTCTTCTATCGCTGTTTTGAACTGCTGAAGACTTGCTTGGTCTACTTGTCCAGTCTGCGGGTTTCTCCAGTTCTGCTGGATAATAGGACTCTGATTAGCACCGAACTGGAGTTCCATGAGCTCATCGGTACTCACATTTAAGCCTAAAGCTGATGCTTCTTTTTTGAGTAAGGTTTTCTGCACATAAAAATCCCAGATACTTTTTCTTTTTGTAAAGACATCTGCACCAGAGTTGCCATAGTAAGCAGATTCTGTTTGCTGAAAAGCTCTGTAATCAATTTTTTCTCCTGCTACATCACCCATTGTAAGGCTGGTCACACCACCCGCATTACCTGCACTGGTCATATCCATCAAGATAAATGCTGCAAGAGCAAATCCTAAGAGGATGAGTACAAACCAAAAGTTTTTCCTAATTGTTCCTATTAAAGCCATGTTTAGCCCTTATTTTATCTGTGTTTCTGTAATATTTCAGGTGTTTTGAGACCACCATCGAGAGTGAATATTTTTCACTACCCAAAAAGATTGCAAATGTAGCCTATTTTAAGCCAATAATCAAAGGTATATAAGGCTTCAAATGTCCCCGAGTAGGCATTAAAAGGCTGATAATTAGGGAATTATTGGCATACTTCTTGACGTTTATGGTATTGAGATTGAGTTTTTATATGCCTTATTCATTGGTTCTTTTAAAAGCTTAGTGAGCCGCTCCTCTCAGGAGCGGTTTTTTTATGCCTGCAAATCAGTGTCTAATTACTAGCATTATCATCACAAAGTTTTTCTGTGGACAATATAGATACAGGAATACACTTCTGTAGATTAAGTAGATCCGCCACAAGTGAAGTACTGAAACTTTCGACAGTGAACTGTGACACTTATTTATTACTAGATTCTTGTCATAACAATGTCTAAATAATCACAATCTTAGCTAGTCATAGAAAATCCTATTAATCCCTTAAATCCTAAAAATCCTAATTCTGACAAATGGTTAAATTTTTAATGCTAGTAATTTACTAGCTAGTGTACAATGTGCTATTTTGGGCCCATGTCTAACTCCTACTTCACTCTAGTCTACCGCGTCACGCAAGCCATCCCTCCTGGCCGTGTCACAAACTATGGCGCTATAGCCGACTTCCTCGCGCTAGGCTCCTCAAGAATGGTAGGCTGGGCACTTAACAAATGTCATGGCAAAGGCGTCCCCGCACACAGAGTGGTGAATAGCAAAGGCGAACTCTCAGGCCGAAATATGTTTCCTTCTCCTTCTATGATGCAAGAGTTACTAGAGCAAGAAGGGGTGCAAGTAAGCAAAGACAAAGTCATAAACTTCAAGGAAACTTTCTGGAGTCCTACCGAGCACCTAGATCCCGATGAATACGACTATCCCCATGAGTAAAATTCATCTCATATCAGGACCAAGAAATATTTCCACTGCACTGATGTACAGCTTTGGGAACAGAAAAGATATGTCAGTTATAGACGAGCCCTTCTACGGCTATTACTTGGACATTCATCCTGAGCTAGACCACCCCGGAAGAGCAGAGACTATGAAGGAAAGACCCTCTGACTATAGTGAAGTGCTAAAAACCTACTTTCACGCTGACTACCTCACTCCACATGTCTTCCTAAAGAATATGGCGCACCACCTGGATAAGGGTGACTGGTCGTTTATAAAGCCGCTTAAGAATTTATTCCTGATTCGTAATCCAAGACAACTCATAGCGTCTTTCGCACAAGTCATCCCCAATCCCACCATGCTAGACATCGGTCTAAAACTAGAATGGGAGATCTTTCAATATGCGCAGGAGTCGGGCAGTACTTGTGTAGTCATGGACTCTAATCAAGTGCTCAAAAATCCCAAAGCTGTACTCTCCGAAATGTGCAAGCAACTAGATATCCCCTTCTCAGATGAGATGCTCTCCTGGGAAGCAGGGCCAAGAAGAGAGGATGGCAGCTGGGCCAAGTACTGGTATGCGAATGTGCATAAGAGCACAGGCTTCAGTAAGCAGAAGACAAGTTCTAGACCTTTTCCAGAAAGATTACAACCCTTGCTCGACGAAGCACAAGGATATTATGATAACTTAGTAAAGTATTCTATTAAGGCTTGAAAAGTTGAGTCGACCATTTAAAAAGGGCTACAGAAGATGTGTCTTCGGATCTGATAGTATTTATTTCAAAATGAAAGGAGACCTTATTGTAATCATGACGATTATTGTGAGCCAAGACCTTAGTCAAGTTTAAATAAGTGTTGTATTTACTTCTTTGGTCCACAGTCTTCAATAATCAATTCCATTCATAATTCTAATTCAACACTAGTAATTCTTAATTCACAATTCAACATTCCTAAAAAGCTATGTTACAAAAATTCAACGAAAAAAATAAAGACCTTCAGATCTACGTAAAGGATGGCATCTACCATCGCTCAGAAGCCAAAGTATCCGTCTTTGATAGTGTGGTGCAAGGTGGGGATGCTGTATGGGAAGGACTACGTGTCTACAGAGGTGGAGTCTTTGTTCTGGACAGACATCTGGATAGACTGATGGCTTCTGCTAAGGCCATGCACTTTATGAACGTACCTAGCAGAGAGGAAATTACTAAGGCTATTTTCGAAACCTTGAAAGCCAATAAGATGGACGACGGTGTCCATGTCCGTCTGACCCTAACAAGAGGTGAAAAAAGAACCTCTGGCATGGACCCCAGACTGAATGACATGGGCTGCACCCTTATCATAGTACCTGAACACAAAGCCCCCGTCTACGACAACGAGAATGGCATCAAGATCATCACCTCATCCATCAGACGTAATTCTCCCAATATCCTTGACTCCAAAATCCATCACAATAATCTTATCAATAACATCTTAGCTAAGATAGAGTCCAATGTGGCTGGTGCGGATGCTGCGCTCATGCTAGACCTCTATGGTTTTGCGGCTGAGCTCAATGGCACTAATATCTTCATGGTATCCAAAAATATACTCTATACACCACATGCCACAGCTTGCTTGCATGGGATAACGAGAGGCCTTATTCTAGAAATAGCCAAGGAGGAAGGCATGGAAGTCTACGAAAAGAACCTTTCCCTTACAGAGCTATATAGTGCAGATGAGGTATTTTGCACTGGAACGATGGGTGAGCTAACTCCCATTATGTCTATAGATGATAGAAAAATCGAGAATTTATCTGGATCTACGGTAATGAAAGACCTTATTAAGGCCTTCGAAGCTAAAATTCCAGCCTATTCCATCCCAATTGTGTAATAGCTTACCGTTTCGGGGCAATAATAGCCCAGTCTAGTATGTTATAAGGATGATTAAATTGTTTGCTAAACTAACCCATCCATATGGAGAAAGATTACACTTCAAACTTAATTTTAAAATACTTATACCGCGAAACCTCTTTAACACAAACCCTTGAAATAGAGCACTCTATAGAGCATGACTCTGACTCCAAGGACTTATTTAAGAGGCTCAAAACTGGCTACAATAAGCTTCCCAAAGTTCTCTTTTATCCAAAAGATGAGACTGTAAGTAATATATTGTCGTACAGTGCTCACAGTCCTGCTTTAGATTGCAGTTACTAAGAGCTTTTCTGACGGTAAGAAGAAATGAAGAGGTTGTCTCACAGAGGCAGCCTTTTTTTTTACTACCACCCTTCTAAATCCTTCTATCTAAAATCGCAAAAAACTTAGTCCAGACAAAAAACCTACTCTACTTTCAGTAACCTAAAAGTCGAGATCGCCTCCCCTCCCATATTTCGCAACACTATAAAATAGGGACCACTAGCCAAAGCTGAAATATCATGCGCACTTCCTAAGATATGCCTTCTCTCCTCCACCAAGTCGCCATCTATAGTATAGATCAACAAG
>CALLAE010000172.1 GCA_938002665.1 uncultured Saprospiraceae bacterium
AATACATGCTTGATCTATGCATCCAGTACATCCATGTTCTTCTGCACAATCATTGACCACATTTCTTATGACATTTCTCCATTGATATCTGTCTACAGGTGTAAAATAGTCAGGCAAAAGATGTCGCGCAATGGCATTGGCCGTTCTGCTCTTTTTCCATGCACAGCCCCATTCCTTTACAATTAGAGTAGGAGGTGGTGGAGGACAATCATCCACGACATAAGTATACTCCACAATCCTCTGTCCCGTTTCTTCATCCATTCGCACCACATCGCTTTGGAATTCCGTTCTCAGTTCCTCGTTTCCGATGCCTTCTTCCGTGAATACTTGTTGGTCAAGCTCAAAGAATTTATATAGACAATTGGGAACTTCAATTGTTTGATCTCCAAAACTGCGATAAAACTCATCCTTTGTATTGGATAAGACATAGGTGCCTTCTTCTGTAGTTACAGAAAATGCCTTTACTTCTGGCTCTCCCGAATCTATTGGTTCTACCAAATACTGATTTGTAGGATCTTTGACTATTATTCCTAGAATAGGGTCAGCTGGTCCTGGAGTAGGTGTATGAATCCAACCAGTAGGACAAATTTCCTTTACCTTATCACAATCTTTAATGTCCCTATTTTCTAGAGCTAAATCATTCTGAACATTTGATTTGACCGGTGTTCCTTCTTCTTGAAATTCATTCTGACAAGAGAAAAAACTAATTGCGCCAATTGCGCATAGCAAGGCTAGAAGCACTACCGGTTTAAAAATTAAATTTTTCATTTCTGTTTAATTATTTAATGATTAAAAAAATGTACTGATAAACAGAAAGATGCCTTTCTTTGCAGAAATCCTTTAGCGAGGACAGGAGGTCTGCATGCCGATTCGTCGGTTCGTGGGCCTCTTTTAGTTTAATTCAACATATGTGATTCAATTAAGCACCACATGAAACAATAATAAGTATTGAAACTTGATAAAAAGTTAGTCCTTAAGGTGAATATGTATGGTTCATCTGTTTTATAGATTAGAAAAAACAACAGACAATCTTGAAGAATAAAGTTTCCCACATTTTACAACCTACGGATGATGATATGTGGTCGTCTCTCGACGTAGGAGAGATATGCCATCATATCTGGTGTTGTCTGTCGGATTTCATCTTCATTTTATGGTAGTCAAATGTATCAACTCATCTGGATTTATTATATCGATAGATGAATTTGAAAACCCTTTTTTATCTCTAGTCACGATGTAGTTAATTCTCCCGACTTTGTTTGCACATTCAATTTGACTGGCGTCTTCTAAGTCTTTAGTTTTTGACTTTAGAGCAAGAATCAATTCTTTTTTAGTTAAATCTTGGACGTCTAATCTATTTAATATTGTTTCAATTGCTTTATTAGCCTCCTTTGAATCGATTTGTCTTTCTAAGATATAAAACGTGGTCAATATCGAATTTGAAGAAGTAAACAAAGTCCATTTATTCAACTTAGCTTCTTTGAAAATCAAATAGGCAGAATTTGAAAATGGCTTACGATCAGCTAACAAATCAATAATTATATTTGTATCAAGGAATAGTTTGAGCTTAGCCATGTTTTTTAATTCTTAAATTTCGTGATTCCTTTTTGAGGTCAAAATCTTTCGGTAAGGTTATTATGCCTCTAATAGAATCAAGTTCGGAATCGCCTAATTCTGGATTCTGTGATGTGATCTTTTCTAGATATGATTCGATAATTTGGGAAAGACTTTGATTATTTCCTTTGGCATATTTCTTTGCCTTTTCGATTACTGACTTTTTCAATGATAAGGTCAATTTAGTGCCCATACGTGTTATTTTTAACAAAAATACGTATAAATTCCAATATGTGCAATATCAAATTCTATCTGACAGACAATATTGCAATACCACTACCATTCTGTGATAAGAGTGGGCTTTCATTTTTTAATCTTGTCGGTTTTAGGATATACGTTGACTTAGATCTCTATCCAATCAACATCTGATAAAACTATAAAAACTTTGATGCAAAAAAGTTAATCGAAATTCAGAAATGACCTTGACGCAAAAAAGAGCTCTTTGCTTTCGAGAAAGCTTGTGGAGTGAAACCAATGTAACTAGCTATATACTTTTGAGATACTTGCGACTGATACACATCTGATAAAGGGTCCATTTTCATAAATAGTTTATACCTATCTAATGCACTTTTATGTTGTAGTATATAAGCTCTTATTTCGCGCTGAAAATGTATGCTTTCCAGCTTTTTAAGCATTATGCGACAAAACTGAGGACAAACACGAAGGAGATGCTCAATTTGTTTTTTAGCAATCCCAACAAGTGTCGTGTCGGAAAGTGCTCCTTGTATTTGGTTCGATGGAACTTGTTGTACGTAGCTGACATAGCTACAAAACGCTGACCCAGCTAAAGAGACTCTCTCTGTAACTTGTTTAGAATCTATAATCGAATACTGATGAACTTTACCCTTTATTATGTAAGACATGGCAGTTTCAACTTCACCTGGCTTCAGTATATAATCTCCTTTATTGAATTTTTTTAGATAAAGGTGTCTAAAAATGATCTTTAACTCAGAATCTATAAGCTGATCACTTTGACATAGAAATTCTTTAACATGTGAAAAGTACTCTGAATGGATGAAGTTGTTCATAAAATCATTATCTTCTAAGACTGATAGATATACAAAAGATAAATAATAATTAATTACGAATCTATATTTTAACATCTGATTGAAAAAAGACTACCTCCCTTTTTTGCTAAAGCATTTTACACATATATGATTCTTCCTTTAGTTCTACACTTTTTCATAATTGTCACATAACATCATTATGGAGGAGTAGTGCAAGTTGTTGCATTTAATTACAACTGCATCTCCAGATTATTCAGCACACAGCACAAGAAGGTTTTACAGTGGGCGACTTCAAATTTTACTCTTAAAATTTACCACCCAAATGCTAGTCCAAAAACTAACACTATAAAAGATCAATTACCACGACCTCCACCTACTTTATATAGTTGCATCTCCAAACTATTGAGTCCAGCCAGCTGCTCATCTCTGGTATACTGCCTGATCTCAAAAGTGTAGTTTCCCAGAGCAGGAAACTTAAAGTTCTCTAAAAGATAGATCTTACACTTACAACTAGAACCCGAACACTTTCCTAACCATGCACCTGTCTTGGTCGCTAAGTCCACTGATAGGTTTTCTTCTCTATCCTCCCTATCTGGAAACTTAGTCAATATTTTGAAATAGACATTTTCATAACTGTAAGTATCCTGATGGTCTATGATAAGTTGTAACTCATATAATGAACTGGTATCAGAAATGCTGGGAGAAAAAGTTACAACCTCTTCTGTTGTCCACTTTTCATTATTCAGTTCGTGTATATCAGCGAAATAAGGGGTAGGCCCGCAAGCAAAAAGCGAGAAGCAAAAAATGATATAGATAACTACTCTCACTCGAAGTAGTCTTTCATTCTTGCAAAAAATCCTTTTTGGTCTTTACCTGCCTTGGGTTGGAAAGTTTCTGAGTCTCTCATTTGCTCCAGCAAGGCTCTGTCTTCTTTCTTTAGATTCTTAGGCGTCCAGATGTTGACATTGATAAGTTGATCTCCTTTGCTGCCATAACTTTGTACAGCTGGGATTCCCTTACCTCTTAGTCGGAATATTTTTCCAGCAGGCGTACCACTAGGAATAGTAATTTTTACGGGCTTACCTAAGGTAGGCACTTCCACGGAAGTCCCTAAAGCGGCATCAGCAAAATTGAGAAAAAGATCGTACATGATATTCTGTCCATCTCTCGATAGATGCTCGTGGGCTTTTTCCTCTATAGCAATAAGTAGATCTCCAGCGGGACCACCATTCTTCCCTGCATTCCCTTTAGCGCGCATAGATAATTGCATGCCTTCCTCTACACCAGCTGGAATATCTATCTCTATGGTTTCCTCACCTACATTTCTGCCCTCTCCTCTACAGCTCGTACACTTGCTAGTTATCTGAGATCCTGAGCCATTACAGGTCGGGCATACTGCCGTCGTCTGCATCTGACCTAGAAAAGTAGACTTTACTTGTCGGACATAACCTGAGCCCTGGCAAGTACCACAGGTAGAAACAGCCTTGCTGTCTTTAGCACCTGACCCTGTGCAAGTCTCACAGGTGGTCTGCTTTTTGACCTTTATTTTTTTAGTTACACCTTCCGCTATTTCTTCTAGTGAGAGCTTTACCTTGATTCTAAGATTAGAACCTTTCTGACCTGCGCTCCTTCTTCTACCTTGTCTAGCTCCACCACCAAAGAAACTTTCAAAAGGACTTCCACTGTCACCAAAGATGTCACTGAAGTTGGCAAAGATATCTTCCATGTTCATTCCTCCTCCGCCACCAAAACCAGCTTGTGGATCTACGCCTCTATGTCCATACCTATCGTACCGCGCTTTCTTCTGATCATCACTCAGTATCTCATAGGCTTCCGCCGCTTCCTTAAACTTATCCTCTGCCGCCTTATCCCCAGGATTTTTATCCGGGTGATATTTCATTGCGACTTTTCGGTAAGCCTTTTTTATTTCTTTGGCATCCGCTCCTTTTGCTACACCTAAGACTTCGTAATAATCTCTTTTTGCCATATTCTTTTACTTTCAGTTATAGCCGAGCTACAACTGCATTCCTGCTGAACAGGTTAATTATTTTCCGACTACAACTTTTGCAAAACGGATAATCTTATCATGCATGTAATAGCCCTTCTCTACCGTATCGATAATCTTTCCTTTCATTTCTTCAGAAGGTGCTGGAATTTCAGTAATCGCTTCATGCATTTCCGCATCGAAGACTTCGCCATTGGTTTCCATAGGCTTTACCCCCAAGGTCCCCATCACCGCATACAACTTATTGTACACCATCAGGACTCCTTCGCTCAGCTGTTCTTCAGTGGTCTCGTCCTCAGCACTTTTCTTAGCTCTGTCAAAATCATCCAGCACAGGCAATATCTTGTTAATAGTATCCTGTCCAGCCGTTTTCATAAGATCTAAGCGTTCTCTCATCGTACGCTTCTTGAAATTTTCGAACTCAGCAAATAATCTCAAATGCTTGTCCTTAGACTCAGCAAGCTCAGCATTCAGTTCTTCTATTTTCTTCTTGGAGCCGGAAAAACGTCTAGATTTCTTCTTCGGCTTTTCCTCTACTTGATTTTCTTCTGTTTCTACAGATATTTCCTTTTCAGGCGTCTCATCACCAGTCATTAGTTTCTTTTTTAATTTATTAATCAAACCCTTTGCCATGCTTTATATACAGTCATTTTGGCAGTAAAAGCAATACAGACCTGTCATAATAAGAGTAATTGAGCCGCGAAGATAGTCACTATATCTAGTGTTGTCATATTTGTCTGAGGAATAGTCAAATTCGCCTATAAGGACAGGCAATAGATCAATATATCAGTTAAGATTTGTAAATTTTAACACTTATACAGGCCATCTAACTTCAAAACGAAACAATTATGAGCAAGCTGCTGATCAATATTTGGTGGATCGGTGATTTGTGGATTTGAGATTGGTGGATTTGTGATTTGTGGCGCTTCCCTTTGGGATTAAGGGCATGAGGATTGGTGCTTGGATTTTAGTGCTTGGTGTTTGGTGCTTGGTGTTTGGAATTTGGTGCTTGGTGTTTGGTGTTTGGAATTTGGAATTTGGAATTTGGAATTTGGAATTTGGAATTTACTTTAGCTTCTCATTTAGAAAAGCTTCTATCTCTTCGATTTTCATATTTGCACCTACAATCTGACCATTGGGGTCTATGAGAAATTTGGAGGGTAGATCTTTGACTTGGTATTTTAGAGCAAGGGCATCAGTCAGTACGAGCTTAGCTGTTCTGACTATCTGATACTTCCATGTGATGTTCATCATATCTGCTGCCTTTTTCCAGTGCCTATCATTTTTTTCTAGTGCCACGCTGACCACATGGAAGTTATCAGCATCTTGGAAGGCCTTACCATGGTAGGTGTTTTGCAGATTGACAATAGCAGGCATTTCTCTTCTGCAGGGCGGGCACCAGGAACCCCAGAAATCTAGTAAGACATATGATCCTTGAAGATCAGACAAACTGAAGCTAGAGCCATCTATGAGGTGAGCTGTAAAGTCGTTAGCGCTACTTCCCTCCTTGTTTTTAGGAGAGCTAATAAAAAAGTAGAGGATTCCTAGAAGTGCTACTGCAAAAACCAACTTACTGACAGAAAATTTCATGACTTAGATTTTGGGTATAACCCTATTTCAAGAAAAAGGTTTTATGCTCTGAAATTAGGTCTGAAAATTTTATCTAGACTTCTTGCAATATCAGGTAGTGTAGATTCAAAATCCACTCTGTAATTAAAATATAGATTAATCAATACTGGTAGTGCATCTATATTGCCAAAACCCAAAGTCGCTAAGATCTGCTGTTTGTTCTGCGGCGATATCTTTTCTATGCTCTCCCAAATGTCTGTGGGGAGATCAGGATAGTTTTCTTTAGGATTGTCTTTTATAAAGGCTTCTGCATAGGCATGCCATCCCACATCATAATGATGTCCTTTCTGAATGAGTGCTTTCTCCACATGCTCTAGTGATAAGATAACTACTCCATCCTCGGCTTCCGTCTCCATCGTATGTAGAAACTTAAATCTAGGGGAAGGAAAAGGATGCTTGTACAGGACTACTCTCTCCCATTTTTTAAAACTGGATGGACTTCTATCTAAAGTCATAGTAACTGGAATCTGACAGATCAGATTCTTAATGTCATAAGGTACATCGTTATTATCTGATTCCATGCCTTTGCCTATAAATTCTCTAGCTGCTGTAAAGAGGACCAGGCGCTTATTAAACTCTTCCTTATCATCATTATTGAGCTGTTTGTAGCGCGGATTTGTTTGATTAAGCATCTTGAGCAGTCTATCATCTAGCTCCACAGGATTATTGCTGAGCCACCAGTAGTCTATCTGTGGGGAGAACATATAGATGAGCATAAGCGGGGTCAGCGGGATGAGAGCATAGACCAGATAATTTGATCTTGGTGCTTGATATATGTAATAACCGATTACTACCAAGAGGATTATAAATGGGATGGAAAGTATTATGGAGAACTTATGAATTTTCACTGCTGGCATTTTAGGTAGCTAAATATAGGAACTTTAATACATGACTACTGTAAAAGAAATCCATTCTCGATTCCAGCTATAATATATCTTTGTGACCCTATGAGTTTCAAATTAGTTTCCCAGGATCCGAAATCCAAAGCCCGAGCAGGGACCTTGACCACTGCACATGGAGAAATACAAACTCCTATCTTCATGCCCGTCGGTACCCAGGCCACAGTTAAGTCCCTCACCCAAGACCAGATCAAGGATGATGTCAAAGCTCAGATAATACTCGGCAACACCTACCACCTCTATCTCCGTCCTGGCACCAAAATCATAGAGCAGGCTGGCGGCTTACATAAATTCATGGCTTGGGATAGACCCATTCTCACAGACTCTGGTGGGTATCAAGTATACTCCCTTAGTGACATTAGAAAAATAAAAGAAGAAGGGGCTAAGTTCTCCTCCCACATAGACGGTAGCAAGCATCTCTTCACACCTGAAAATGTCGTAGATATACAACGACAAATAGGTGCGGATATTATCATGGCTTTTGACGAATGTACACCTTACCCTTGTGACTACAAGTATGCAAAGAAATCTCTTGGCCTTACTCATAGATGGCTAGATAGAGGCATCAAGCAGTTCAATGAGACAGAACCCCTCCACGGCTATGAGCAATTCTGGGCACCTATCGTACAAGGCAGTACTTATAAGGACTTACGTAAGCAGTCCTGCGAGTACATCGCTTCTAAAGGAAAAGAGATCAATGCCATCGGAGGCCTTTCTGTGGGTGAGCCGCACGAGGAAATCTATGCCATGACTGATATCTGTACGGATATACTTCCTACAGACAAGCCACGCTATCTGATGGGGGTGGGCTTGCCAGAAAATATTTTAGAATGTATCGCGCTGGGCATAGACATGTTTGATTGTGTACTACCTACGCGTAATGCACGTCATGGCTTATTATATACTTCTCAAGGTGTCATCAATATTAAGAATGCCAAGTGGGCAGATGACTTCTCTCCTATAGATGATAATTCAGATTCTAAATATAGCTTGACACATACCAAGGCTTATCTGCGTCACCTCTTTAAAGTTTCTGAATTACTAGCTTGTACCATAGCGAGTATCCACAACCTCCGATTTTATTTATGGCTGGTAGAGACTGCTAGAGAAAAAATAATAGCTGGAGAATTTGAGGCATGGAAGACTGCTCTCGTCCCTAAACTTCAGACTCGTTTGTAGTAGTGGTCAAGAGGTGGAATAATCACTGCTTTTTTTCGTTTATATAACTGTAGTTAATACTTACCTTGGTCATATCAGAAAAATAGATTTCTATATTATACGTAAATACCTGAGTAGCTTTTTCTTTACGATGCTGCTTATCTCCTTGGTTTCTGTTGTCATTGACTTCAGTGAGAAAATCAATAAATTTATGGATAACGACCTCAGCACCTGGGATGTCTTATCTGGTTATTACCTCCCTTTCATCCCCTGGATCAATGGTTTGATGTGGCCGCTTTTTTCACTGATTGCCGTTATCTTTTTTACTTCTAGGATGGCTAGAAATACAGAAATAATTGCAATGCTCAGTTCTGGTGTTAGCTTTTATAGAGTCATGGTTCCTTACCTTATTGCCTCATCTATATTGGCTGGGCTTTTCTGGGTAGGCAAAAATTATGTTATCCCCCACAGTAATACCATTAAAAATGACTTTGAGTATAAATACTTAACCAAGAAGCATTCTAAGACACTGAACAATGATGTGCATTTCTATCTAAACGAAAAGGAGAAAGTACATATCCGTTATTATAGAAAAAGAGACACGACAGCACAGGGGTTTAGAATAGAAACGTTTGAGGATGGTAAGCTGGTAAAAACACTGAAAGCAGAGCGGCTCATCTTTTTAGAGGCACCTAACAAGTGGACCCTAAAAGATTATGAGGTGAGAACCTTTAGAGGGATGGAAGAAACGCTACTTAACGCAAGAGGACAGAAGAAAGATACTGTGCTAAATATTACGCCTGCGGATTTTGTACAGAATATGAAGCTCATGGAAAATATGCCTTCTGATGCACTGAGGGAATATGTGGAGCGAGAGAAAGGAAGAGGTGTAGGCGCTGCTAAAAATTTTCTTATCCAATTGCATCAAAGAAACTCAGAGCCTTTCTCTATTATAATCCTGACTATCATAGGGCTGGCAGTGGCTTCTAGAAAAGTGCGGGGTGGTATGGGTTTGCACTTGGCAATAGGCGTTGTGATAGGCGCTACCTTTGTGATTATAGGACAATTCTCTGCTACCTTCTCTAATAATCTATCTCTATCTCCAGCCATGGGTGCCTGGATGCCCAATATACTCTTTGCAATAGTGGCTATAGTTCTCGTAAGGTATTCCCAAAAGTAAGTTGTCAAAAAGTTCTCCAGCTTGCGCTGAGGAACAAATTAGAAATTGATGCCATTACTTTCCTTCAGCATAATGGCATCTTCTAAAATTGACAATACACCCTTTACCTACTGCCGTGATCCATAAGGTCCCACGCATCTTCTATCGTTATTAAAAACTCAAGTCAAAAGTAGAAGTCATACTCTTAGTTATCAGAACAGGTAGGCCATTATGCGCTAGAAATAGACTACTGGCTAATAATTCAGAAGTAACGGTTCTTGACCGATAATTCTCAATTAGCTACCGTTACTCTTAACTGTGTTACTTTATTATTTTAATTGACTAAATTGTCATAAGTAATATATGATATGTATAATGCACTAATAATAGATGACGAGCCAAAACTTAGAGAGGTACTAAAAATAAAACTTGCAAAGTTTTGTCCCTCAGTGTCAGTGCTCGGAGAGGCTGTAGATGTGGATGAAGCATATAATAAAATAATAGCTCTAAAACCTCATCTGATACTTCTTGATATCTCTATGCCAGGTGCTTCTGGCTTCGAACTACTTAACAGGATAGATCAAATAGACTTTGAGATTATATTTATCACAGGATTTAATGAATATGCGTTGGATGCATTGAAGGTGAGTGCAGTAGATTATTTACTTAAACCAGTAAAGACCGAAGAGCTAATCGCTGCTATAGAAAAGGCAACAAAAAGAATAGACGTCAGAGACAACTCAACAAAATATGAGGTCCTTAAAAACAATCTAAAGAGCCAAGGCAATCAAGAAACTACTATTGCGATTCCAGGAACCAATTCATACGACTTTATAAAAATAGGTGAGATAATCAGATGTGAAGGTTGGAACAAATACACCAAAGTACATCTCCTCGATGGCAAAACAATAATCAGTTCTAACAACATAGGTGTATTCAGAGAAATTCTCGAAGGTTATGAATTTCATACCACTCATAAGTCTCATGTTATAAATGTAAATCACATAAAACGCTACAACAAGGATGGAATAATCACTATGAAAGACAACAGTGAAGTACCACTTGCGAGAAGAAGAAAAGATGCTTTCGTTCAAGAGGTTATGAAATTCATAGTTGTAAAATAAGTTGACAATTGTGATTAATTTTTTTAAATGCAGCCTGATAGCTCTATTGCTTCTTTTTTCATGGGCTCCGATTGTCAGCGCTCAAGAAATAATAGAAACAGTCTATCTAGAAAAAGATGATGGCTTAGCTTCTAGAAAAATCAATCATGTTATCAGAGACAACAAAGGCTACTTCTATCTCTTTGGTGATAATAATATCCAGCAATATGACGGTCAGAATTTTCAAAAAGTAGATTTAAAATTCTTAGAAGATAACAACATTAAGCCTGAAGATATTTTAGATGTTATCGCTGACTCAAACCAACTCTACTTGCATACCAAAGATAAAGTCTTCACAATCTCAGCAGGAAAACTATTTGTAAATAACTCTGAAAGTCCAGCACCAAAAAGAAATGGCATCTCACAAAGTATGCCTAGCAAAACTACTAATGGCAATGAGCACCTTGTCGAGATAGATGACAAGCAATATCTATGGACCAGTAATGAAATCTATAGAGTCACTGCTGATAAAAAGAAACTGATAGCGACATTACCTTTCGACTATGAAGATTTAAAATTTGTCAATTTTGACAGCGCGGGAAATACAGTTGCTGTATACTCTAGTAGTCAGCAAACTATGCACCACATCTATGTTCTAGATACTTTAGAAAATCTGTTTGACTACAGTCTTATAATAGAAGACTATAGCACCCTAAAAGACATCTATACTGATGATGTATTTCATAAGTGGATGGTCGCTGGATATAATGGAATCAAAATCTATACGTTCAAAAGGAAAGGCGTAAATTTCTTAGCAAAAATTCCGGGGATAGAAAAAAGTCAGTTTGGTAGAATAATCACCAGAACTTGTATTTTCAAAGATCAAATTATATTCAATTCAGAATCTAAAAGTCATTTTATCTATGATACGAATACGAAAGAACTGAAAGAACTTTTTAATGACTTCCCCTTTATCTCTGGACAACTCGGAAATATAAAGTGTCATCCGGAAAATGACTTTTGCATACAACTGGGCAAGGACAACGCTGACCTAACTGACATCTACATACTAGATATATCAAGTGAAAAAGTAGAGCATCATACTGTATCCTACGATCTGATAGATTTCGAATATATCTCTCCCAACTCCTTATACTTGGTCGGCCAAGATGTGAACACAGGGAAAGGAATATTAGCAGAATATGACCTACTTACTAAGAAACAAAAGGTGCTGCTCTCAGAGACACCATCTATTAGAAGTATAAGCTATAATAAAAACAAAAGTCAACTTTGGTTGGCAACTGTGCAGGGGGTATATGTTTTTGACGAGTTTATGGACCTACTGGCAGTCTTCAATGCGCAAGCTGATCAAAGTAACTACCTAAGACATGATGACATAGTTATGACTTGCTCATACGCTGATGTGCAAGTAGCCTGTTCAAGAGGCGGTGGAATATACATTATAGATGCAACTGAAATGGAAGTTGTAAAAAACATTTCCGAAAACGAAGGGCTAACTAACAACATTGCTGTAGGTGTTATAGTAGATGACATAGGTAATTGCTGGATCAGCACCTACAATGGCTTGAATATCTTAAATAAAGATCTAGAGATAACGAAAAAGATATATGACTTTGATGGCTTACCTAATAGAGAATTTAATAGTCTTGCAGTAACAAAAGATCAGCAAGGCAAACTCTACTTTGGGACTCTGAATGGTCTCTGTGTTATAGATCCTGTGGAAGTTCTAAAATGGAAAAACTCTTATAAGCTGGTTGTGAACGAGATAGATGCAGGAGGTATTGAACTAGATTTGGATAGTGAGATCTATAATATTTATGACTCTGCAGATTCTCTAGTGATTTCTTATTCTTTCACTGATTATGTCAACTATCCATACGCCGTTCCAAAAGTTGAAGTAAGCTCAAGTAAAGAAAATAAGATAAGATCCTTCAAGAATAAAATAAGTGTTTCAGAGATAAATAGGGGTGCCTTAGAACTGAATCTATCAGTGGAACAAAAGCCTCTAAGAAGACTTCAAATTGAGATAAAAAAGGATTTCAGAAAAATAATCAATGTTATTGTTTTGATCTTAGGAGTACTCTTTATTTCGAGTCTAATTATCTGGACTGTAATCAGCTACATCAAAAGAAAAGAAAAAGAAAAAACAGAGCTGAACAAAAAAATGAACGAACTTAAACTGGCTTCTCTACAAGGGCAAATGAATCCGCATTTTATTTTTAATGCTCTGGGGTCCATCCAATACTTTATCCAAACCAGTAATATCAAACAAGCAGATGCCTATCTCTCAGATTTTGCAGTACTTATGAGAGGCATACTAGATTCGTCCAAGAAAAAAATGATCAGTCTCAGTGAAGAACTAAAATTGCTTAAAATCTACATCGGTCTGGAGAAGACGAGGTTTGAAGATAAATTTGATGTCCAATTTTTTATCCATGATGATACTGACCTGAGCATCAACATCCCACCCATGATTCTGCAACCCTACATAGAAAATGCCATTAATCATGGCTTGCACCATCTAAAAGATAGAAAGGGCAAACTTGATATCAGTTTCTATCCTGATGCCAAAAATCATCTTAATGTCGAAATAAAAGACAATGGAATAGGAAGAGCCGCTGCCGCACAAATGAGAATCCAAAAATCTCACAAATCTAGAGGAATGGATAACATCTCAGAACGTGTAAATGTCATCAACAGCTCCAAACTTTCAAATATAGACATCAGCATAGAAGATCTTACACAGGAAGGCCACCCTTCAGGCACACTAGTCAAGCTTATATTTAAGGAGTAAGCCATGCTTCCCTCCCCACAGGCCTAACTCAACCCTAAATTAGCCCATTCTATCTTTTTCCTTTGTTTTGTCATCGCTGATTTACCCTGTTTCGTAGACTAATTAGCCCTGTCCAGCCAATTTCGATTCCCCAACCCTTTAAGCCTGTCTAACTTTATACTACAAAACATCTAAAATGAAAGCAACGACGATCTTCCTAGTCCTGATAAGCCTATACACAGGTATGCTCAGTGCCCAGAACTCCATCAAGGGCAAAGTAGTGGATAGCAATAACAACCCCATTTTCTTTGCTACAGTAGCAGCCTATAATAGTGCTGATAGTACTCTAGTCCAGGCAGAATCCACTGCTGAAGATGGCTCCTTTGCAATCAACAATCTCAAGGATGGCGATTACTACCTCACCGCTAGCATGCTCAGCTACACTGACCAAACTATAGCAAATCTAAGTGTACCAGGCTCTGACAATGACCTAAACTTTCAACTGGGAGCAGATGCTAACTTGCTCTCTACGATAGAAATCAAAGACAAGGCGCCCTTACTCGAACAAAGAGCAGATAAGCTGATAGTCAATGTAGAAGGCAATATCACTAATACCAGTGGTAGTCTGCTAGATGTCATGAAAAAAGTACCTGGCATGCTTGTGGTTAGGGACAGACTCTCGCTTGCAGGTTCTGGCACCCCCACTATACTGCTGAATGGTAAGACCACTCAGTACATGGATGTACAATCCTTACTGAAAGATATGCCTGGGGATAACATTAAGAAAGTCGAAATCATCCACCAGCCAGGTGCTGAATATGAAGCTGCAGGTAGCGGGCCGATCATAAATATAATTATGAAAAAGAATGCTCTTTTCGGTACTAATGGCTCAGTGAATGTAGGTCTGGGATATGCAGAACTTTGGGATTACAATACAGGTGTGAATCTCAGTCACTACGCTGGACGTTTCAATATTTCTGGAGGAATGGGTTACAGTAGAAATGCTTATGTAGAGGAGCTTATACTTACTAGACGACTTACTGATATCGGAGATGCAATAGATGGACAGTATGATCAGACTAATACTGATAGGGCAACACCAAGAACCTACAGAGCCAACTTGAGAATGGACTGGGATGTCACTGACAAACACCGCTTTGGTTTAGATACCAAATATTACAACAACGAAAACAAGTATGTTTCTGAAAATGTAACAATTGTCGATTTATACAATACCGAAGCTGAAGACTACAGATTAAATACTGATAATGATATCAGTAGAGCCTGGGAGTATTCTGCCGTAAATCCCTATTACATTTTTGAAATAGATACCGCTGGTCAAAAACTGGAGCTAGATGCTAATTTCTCTAGATACAAAATCGATGGCTTCAATACGTTGACCACCCTCAGCAATACCAACCCCCTGCCTAGTGCGCAGAGATATGATCAGCCTGGAGATACAAAAATATTTGCAACTACCCTAGATTATACTCTTCCTCTTACCAAAGCTATCGAGCTAAAAACAGGTGCGAAATACAGTTCTGCAAGTTTGGATAATAATCTGATTTCAGAATTCAGAGTAGACAACGAGTGGGTAAATAATACTTCCCAAAGCAATCACTATTTATTTGATGAAACTATAGCGGCTGTATACGGAAAGCTAAGCTGGACAGCTGGTGAATGGGGCGGAACTGCAGGTCTAAGATATGAAGGCAGTGAGTCTATCGGCAATTCCCTAACGCTAGACTCTATCCAGACAAGAAACATCAGAAAAGTATTCCCTAGCTTTAGTTTGTCGAGAAAAATAGGCAACAGTCTCAAGCCCACTATCTCTTATAGCAAAAGAATAAACAGACCTCGTTACTCTAGCCTAAATCCCTTTGTATACTATCTGGATCCCTTTACTTTTGAGCGAGGTAACCCTAACTTACGACCTGAGCTGACCCACAGTGCAAAGTTTACCTTGAGTTATGATGGGCAACCATTTTTTAATGTGGAGTACAAGCAGTCATCAGAATCTATCGTAGAAGTTACAGAGCAGGTTGCAACTAATCAGGAAGCTTTTAAGACAGATGTCAATTTCGAATCTAGAACACAATTTAGCGCTAGCCTCTTCTTTCCTCTTGACATGATTCCTGGCTTGAGCGGATATGGAGGCGTTATACAGTCTAAGAATAGTTATGACTCTCCTTATATAGGTGGGCAGTTCGAGACATCTCAGTGGAACACTACAGCTGTACTACAGGCAGAATTTGAGCTGCCAGGAGAGATCCAAGCTGAAGTAGGCGGATGGTATACAAGTAGTAATCAAGAAGGTATCTTTAAATCAGAGTATTTGTATGGGACCAGCTGCGGGCTATCTAAGAAATTCTTAGATAACAAGCTCAAGGTAAGCATAGGCGTGGAGGATTTTGTGAATAGGTTCTGGCATGCGAATGTGGACTATCAGCAAGACATGGATTTGACTTCTACTTGGGCGACACCGTCGTATAGTTTGAGATTAAGTTATAAATTTGGTAACCAGCATCTCAAATCAAAGAAAAAGAGAAGTGGTAGTGCCTCAGAAGAACTAAGGAGAGCACAACAAGGAAAATAACTATGGATATAAGAATAACTAAGTCAGATTGGTACATTATAATAATATTCTACTTAGTCGCTATTCCAGTCACTTTCCAGGGGTATGATTATAGCTTAGGTTTATTTCGGCCTACTGTAGATACATTAATTTACTGCTTATTTACTTTTGTTATTGCTTACTTAGTTGTCTATAAACTTTTCCCACTCTATTTTCCAGAGAGTAGAATTATAACACTTTTCTTTTGGACTATTTTACTATTAATGTTTGCAGGAGTTATAGAGCTACTGCTCTATGAAATGGCAAAAGTAAAGTTTGAAAATCTATCATTCCAAGGTATTGTAAAAAACCTTAAGAAACCGACCTTATGGTTTTGGGGCATTTCTTCTAGCTCCCAAAATGCAGGCATCCTTATAGGGATTCTTTTAGGAAAGAAATTCTATGATGCACAGCTGGATATTCAAGAAAGAGAAAAAGAAAAAAAAGGAAAGTGAGTTACGCTTTCTCAAGTCGCAGGTTGATCCCCATTTCCTATTTAATAATTTAAACACAGTAGATTCTCTAATAGATACCAATCCTGAAGGTGCTAAAGTCTATATCAATAGATTGTCAAATCTCTATAGGTACCTGACAAGAACAAAAGATGATGAAGTCGTACCATTAGAAGAAGAATTAGAATTCGTGAATAACTACATCTATCTCATGGAACAACGTTATGGAGCAGCCTACACTTTCGAAATACAAAATAGTATAGATATCTCAGACTTACTTATTCCTCCCGGTGCCTTACAGACCCTCTTAGAAAATGTAATCAAACACAATAATGGGAGTGAAGGCAAGCCTGTCAGAACTGAGATCCTCATTAAAGAGGAGAATATTAGTGTGAGAAACAATCTCTCTCTAAAAAAGACAATAAAAGATAGTTACGGAGTAGGCCTAACTAATCTCAAAGCTCGATACAAACTTCTTAGTGACAAAGCTGTCAGTATCAATGAGGACTCCCACTTCGAAGTTATGTTACCTAATCTGAAAAGTCTAAGCTAATGCGCATACTGATACTAGAAGATGAGTTACCTGCTTATGAAAAAATCAAGGCTTTTATAGAAAAAAATATACCTGCACATGAAATTATGGGTTGGGCACGATCTGTGTCAGAAGCAAAAAAATTTCTTACTGACCATCCCGAACCCAACTTGATTTTTTCTGACATCGAATTGCTCGATGGTAGTTCTTTCGAAGTATTCGAAGCGCATAAAGTAGAGTGCCCTATTATCTTCAGCACCGCTTTTGATCAGTACCTCTTCCAAGCTTTCCAGACCAACGGCATTGCCTACTTACTAAAACCTTACTCAGAAGAAAACTTTCAAGAAGCTCTGAGAAAATATCATAC
>CALLAE010000173.1 GCA_938002665.1 uncultured Saprospiraceae bacterium
TGTTTATCTGAACGTTGTTGCTCATTACTGGTAGTTGGAATTCTAATTCTCCAGCACCATTGTATATCTGTACAACTGAGATATCTTTAGTAGTATCGAAAACTAAGTTGTCAGAACTAGCATCAAAAGCAGCGTTAGAAAAGAAATCTAAAGATTCTACTGTTACAACCTCTACAACTGCAGAGTTAATCAATACTTCCGGCGTAGTGCTAGCAAAAGCAGTAGAGAAAGTGATTGTAAGAACTGTAAGAATTGTGATTAGATTTTTCATAATTGCTGTTTGTACTTATAAGACATGATTTCGAGGGTCCGCACTGCCAACCCCCATCTACAGCAAGACTACTAGGCACTACAGGGGTACTACAGGTAGGTGGGAGGAGGTCTAGATTGACAAGTAGCTTACCTTTTTAAGTCTAGAAAGGTTCAAAGGTTTAACGGTTTAACGGTTCAAAGGTCTCATCAATCTATAAGTCTAATGTCCAAACTCCAAAAGTCTAAAGGTTCAAAAATCTAAAGGTCTAAAGGTTCAAAGGTCTAAAGGTTCAAAGGTCTAAAGGTTCAAAGGTTTAACGGTTTAACGGTTCAAAGGTCTAGTCTAAAGTCTAGAAATCTAGCCATCTAAAGTCTAGCCATCTAAAGTCTAAAGTCTAGAAATCTAACAGTCTAAAGTCTAGAAATCTAACAGTCTAAAGTCTAGAAATCTAACAGTCTAAAGTCTAGAAATCTAACAGTCTAAAGTCTATCCATCTAACAGTCTATCTAAGTCTAGCAACTTGGAATTTGTTCTTTGGAATTTTAACATCAGTTTCCCATATCTTTGCCGTATTAAAGAAATATGCAATATGAAGATTGCCGTAGCGCAGCTCAACTATTTGATTGGGGACTTTGAAGGAAATGTAGAGAAGATGAGATCTTACACCGAGACTGCCAAGGTGCAGGGTGCAGATATCGTTTTATTTGGAGAATTGGCAACCTGTGGCTACCCGCCGCGAGACTTCTTAGAGTTCGATGATTTTATCAGACGTGCAAAAGAAAGTATAGAAGTCATTAAATCTTTTTCGCATGACATCGCTATTGTCGTAGGCTCACCCTCAGTGAATCCTGTTCCTGAAGGAAAAGACCTCTATAACTCTGTCTACTTCATTACAGATGGGGAGGTGCAGCATATTCAGCACAAAGCCTTATTACCTACTTACGATATTTTCGATGAGTACAGATACTTTGAGCCAGCAACAAAATTTAGTTGTGTAGAATACAAAGGAAAGAAGATAGCTCTTACAGTATGTGAAGATATATGGGATGTCGGAAATGATAATCCTTTATATACAGTCTGTCCACTAGATATATTAATAAAGGAAGCGCCAGATTTCATTCTAAATGTTTCTGCATCTCCTTTTAGTTATAGTCATGCAGAAGCGCGAATAGCCATAGTAAAGGTTAATGTTGCTAAGTATGGCATCCCCATGTTCTATGCTAACCATGTGGGGGCGCAGACCGAACTGATTTTTGATGGTGGTTCGTTGGTCGTTTCGCCTAATGGAGTCGTGCACAGAGAAATGCCATACTTTATGGAAGCGATGGAGATCTTTGAGGTGGATGCTGTCCTGGCGGGGTCTAAGCATTCGGAACAACCCAAAGATGACATTGTGGAAATACATGATGCGATAGTCTGTGGGATAAAAGATTACTTTAGTAAGCTAGGCTTTACAAAGGCTATACTAGGATTGTCAGGGGGCATTGATTCCGCAGTGACAGCTGTCTTGGCTCAGCGGGCGCTAGGAAAGGAAAATGTAAGAGTAATACTCATGCCGTCGCAATTTTCTTCTGACCACTCTGTCAATGATGCCCGTAACCTCGCAGAAAATTTGGGCATTCAATATGATATCATTGCGATTAAGGATGTTTATGATGCATTTATGGGCAAGTTGGGAACCCACTTCGATGGCTTACCGTTTAATGTAACGGAGGAAAACATCCAGGCAAGAGTGAGAGGGACTTTGCTGATGTCGTTTTCTAATAAGTTCGGCAATATCTTATTGAATACAAGTAACAAGAGTGAGATGGCAGTAGGATATGGAACTTTGTATGGGGATCTGGCGGGAGGAATATCCGTATTAGGCGATGTCTATAAGACACAAGTTTTTGCTCTTGCTAGGTATATTAATAAAGACGGAGAAGTTATTCCAGAGAATAGTATCACTAAGCCACCTTCTGCTGAGCTCAGGCCAGATCAGAAAGATTCTGATAGTTTGCCTGATTATGCAGTGTTGGATGAAATCTTGTTTGAGTATATAGAGAAAAGGAAAGGCCCGAAAGAGATAGTGGCGATGGGGCATGATGAAGCGCTGGTTGCGCGGATATTGAAAATGGTCAACAGAAATGAATTTAAACGTTACCAGACGGCGCCAGTATTGAGGGTATCTTCTAAGGCCTTTGGGATGGGAAGGCGGTTACCGATAGTCGGAAAGTATTTATCTTAATTATAAATCAAATATTTAATAGGAAATGACAACACAACAAGTAGCTAACAAACTAGCAGAGTACTGCAACAAAGGAAAGTGGGCAAAAGCACACAAAGAATTATATGCTAAAGATGCTTGGAGCCAAGAGCCAGAAGGTAATTCACCTAGATTGGTAAAAGGACAAAAGGAAATGGCAAAGAAAGGAGAGGCTTGGGCAAAAAATTGCAAAGTCTTTGATCTAAAAGCTTCTAAGCCAGTAGTTGCAGGAAACTGGATCACTATGAAAATGACTATGGATACGCAGTGGAAAGGTGCACCTAGAAGAAAAGAAGAAGAAATCTGTCTGTATCAAGTAAAAGATGGAAAGATTGTTTCTGAACAGTTTTTCTATGGATAGTATTCTCACAAATTAGAAAGATAAAAGGCCCGATGCGATATCATTTGCATTGGGCTTTTCTTTTATTCGGCAGAAGCCTGAGCGACAAACTCTCGAACTGAACTTTCCTTCTGGGGTATATAACCTAGTCCTTAATCTTTATGATGGAACTAAGGAGAGCAAAAGATTTGTAGTAATAGCTAAATAATTTTCTTAATATTTGAGGATAGGCAAATAGGTCTATCCTCTTTTTAATGACAGGTACGTATGAGAATAATCCTAATTATATTACTGTTCACGACTGCACTTATTGGCCAAGCAGATAAGCGGGGAAACAACTGGGTCATAGGCAGGCATCTTTCTGTGTCTGAAGAACTTATGGAACTTGATTT
>CALLAE010000174.1 GCA_938002665.1 uncultured Saprospiraceae bacterium
ACTGATATTGGAAGAAATGGAAATATTAATATAGTCTCTTGCAGGATTAGGAAATACAGAAAGACCCATTTCTATCAGCTGATTATCCGTAGAAGAAATCAGATCCATCCCATCGCAGTCCTCGTCTATTCCATTATTTGGTAGCTCCTCAGCAGCAGGATTTATATCAGGGTTATCATCATCACAGTCTTCGGCCATCACATAGCCATCCTCATCTAGGTCGTCATCTAAGGTGGTAGGATCACAGTCGTCGTCTATGCCGTTATACGTCTCTTCACTTGCATCAGGATTCACGTTAGCATTTTCGTCATCGCAATCATCTGCCTGTGGAAAGCCATCTTCATCCAGATCATCATCTAAGGTCGTGGGATCACAGTCATCATCTACCCCATTATAAGGCAGTTCAGCCAAGCCTGGGTTAGCATTGAAATTATTATCATCACAATCATCCATGATTAAGTAACCATCTCCATCCAAGTCGTCATCCAGCGTGAAGGGGTCACAGTCATCATCCAATCCATTATATGGTACTTCATTCATGCCTGGATTTACTTCTGGATTTGTATCATTACAATCTTCCTCTGAGGTATAGCCATCATTGTCTTGATCAGTCCCCATTGGGCTCATGCCTTGGGTGATTTTATGTACTTGGTTTATAGCTAGGGTGGAAAAAAAATCTCTCGACCCATCAGGCCAGCTGATAATAATGTCACTGGCATCTCCTTGGCCTAATCCGAAATAAACTCTGTGTGAGCTCTGGGAAGCATAAGAAGAGCCACCAGTTTTTTCATCTACTTTGATTCCATTTATGGTGCTGGCTTGTACTCTTGTTCCAAAAGCATCAGGAGCAACGGTTGTGCCTTCTAGTTCAAATCCTATCCAATTGTTAGCATTATCTCTATTCTCAATTATCTCTAAGGATCTAAAATTTTGACCATTAGCTATGACTATATCCATTAAGCCATCATTATTCAGATCTGCCCAGTTGCCACTTCTGCCTGCATAAAAGCTTGACAAAACCGGATTGTTGGTGCTGACACAGGAAAAGGTATTGTCTTTATTGTTTCTATATAGTTTGTTAGGTGTCGGGCTGAAGTTAGAATCGTTTACGATGTACAAATCTTCCCAGCCATCGTTATCAAAGTCAAAAAAGAAACAGCCCCAGCTCATCCCAGCAATATTAGTCACGCCAGCAGATTCTGCAATTTCATCGTATTTCCCCGTTCCATCATTTAGAAATAGAAAGTTGGGACCTAGGTTGGTCACATAGATATCCATATGACCATCATTATTGATATCTGTGAAATCCACTCCCATTCCTTGTCCTGCTAAATCTAGTCCTGTCTCTTCTGATACATCTATGAATCTACCTTGGCCATTATTCTCATACATAACATATTGCTGATTGCCATCATGAGTGAGATAGACGTCTTGGTCACCATCGTTATCATAGTCAAAAAATACAGCACCCATAGATATGGAGCTATCTGTTAAGCCTGCAGAAAAAACCAAATTGGTAAAAGTATTATCACCATTATTCCTCCAGTACACGTTTTGCTGAAGAAGATTGCAGACATAGATATCTAGGTAGCCATCATTATCTATGTCTACCATGTGGACAGAACGTGTCTGAGAATTCATATTGATACCTGCAGAGACTGAGATGTCAGTAAAGATTCCATTGCCATCATTCAGAAAGAGATAATTAGGAGACTGTGCAGCCTGCGTATAATAGTTTCCGATGAATAAATCGAGATCCCCATCATTGTCTAGATCTCCCCATGCTCCTGTCATAGTTAATCCTGAGGTTGCTATTCCAGACCCGGCAGTCACGTCTTCAAAGGATCCATTGCCATTATTTTTGTAAAGCCTGTTCTCTTCTGTTCTAGATGTAACAAATAAGTCCTCGAGGCCATCCCCATTAAAATCTCCAACTAAGACTGCATTATTGTCCTTAGAGCCCGCTCCTGTTCCAGCAGTATTTGTTACATCTTGAAATAGTGGAATTTGGCAAAAAGAGGTACCAGTACACAGTAGCAAAAGTATAGCAATCACTCTCATAATCTTCTTTGTTGGCTTAAATATAGGAAGCGCAGCTTATTTATAAGCTAAGAGCAGTATTCATAATCGTACTTTTCTTTAGAACTCCAAAAATCCTTGCTCCACTGGCAAGTCTCTATTGATAACTTTTATGACTAAGGAAGTAGTCAGGCCTTGATTATCCACTATCTCTAGAGCTTTATTTATAGAATCAAATACAAGACTACCCTCTCCTTTCACATAGGTGCTCATACTGGTTGTTCTTATAATCAAGCCTTTGGTTTTCTGTAGGTGTTGGATAAAGCCAATGATGGGACCTTCATAATCATTGGTCAAGGGATATAAACTCATTTCTACAGTTACGTACATAGTTCTAATGTTCTAATTTTGATGTAAATCTAATAGTTTGTACAAAGTCGGTATAACAGGAGGAATAGGGTCAGGCAAATCATTCGTGGCTAAGCTCTTTGAGCTGTATGGTATACCCATCTACTATGCTGATAAAGAAGCCAAAAGACTGATGTTCCGAGATAAGTCATTGAAAGCTGCAATAAAAGATTTACTAGGCTCTTCAGCCTATCATAAAAATGGAAGAGTTAATCGTCCAAACATAGCATCGAGAATATTTGCAGACAAAAAGTTGTTAAAGTCGATGAATGAGCTTGTTCATCCAGCTGTAAAAAGGGATTTTCTAAACTGGGCTGCAGAGCAGAATGCGCCTTATGTCATAGAAGAATCAGCTATAATCTTCGAGAACGGTCTAGAGAAAGGATTTGATAAAGTCATTCTAGTTATAGCGGATCAAGAGGTAAGAATTAGACGCGTTATGAAAAGAGATAAAGTACTCAAAGAACAAGTAATAGCCAGAATGAAACAACAATATCCTGACGAAAAGAAAGTACCTTTGGCGGACTTTGTAATAACTAATAATGGTGACAAAGGCTTAATAAAGCAAGTCAATGAGTTTCATCACCAGCTCCTAGAATTGGCAGATTAAATACAGAATTTAAAAAGAAAACAAGAGATGACAGAAATAGCAACAGGATTATCATCACAACAACTGATGGAATTAGAGGATAAGTATGGTGCGCATAACTATCACCCCTTACCTATTGTGATTGCTAAAGGAGAAGGGGTACTTGTATGGGACCCAGAAGGAAAGCAATATTATGATTTCCTAAGTGCCTATTCTGCAGTGAATCAAGGTCACTGTCATCCTCATATTATAAAGGCGCTCAAAGATCAAGCAGAGACCTTGACATTGACATCAAGAGCATTCTACAATGATCAGCTAGGGCCCTATGAGAAGTTTGTCACTGAGTACTTTAATTATGATAAGGTCTTGCCTATTAACTCAGGTGTAGAAGCTGTAGAGACGGCGCTTAAGCTTGCAAGAAAATGGGCTTATAAAGTGAAAGGTGTCGAAAGGTATAAGGCTAAAATCATTTTTGCTTCAGGTAATTTTCATGGAAGAACTTTAGCTGTAATTTCTGCATCAGTAGATCCAGATAGCACTAAAGGCTTTGGACCTTATATGCCCGGAATAGAAATAGTACCATATGATGATTTGGAGAATTTGGAAAAAGCACTGGATAATCCTAATGTGGCAGGTTTTATTGTAGAACCTATACAAGGTGAAGCTGGTGTAAAGGTGCCTTCAGAAGGTTACTTGGCTCAGGCCAAAGCATTGTGCGAAAAGTATAATGCTCTTTTTATCGCTGATGAGGTGCAGACAGGAATAGCTAGGACAGGTAAGTTACTCGCTACCTGTGGCAATTGTTCTTGTGAGATTTCTTGCCAGCATAAGCCTGAAGTTAGACCAGATATCTTGATCCTAGGGAAGGCTTTATCAGGTGGTGTATTCCCAGTATCTGCGGTATTTGCAGATGATGATATTATGTTAACGATCAAGCCAGGAGAGCATGGTTCTACTTTTGGAGGTAATCCTTTAGCATGTGCAGTAGCCATGGCTGCTCTAGAAGTTGTAACAGATGAGAAATTAGCAGAAAAAGCAGAGTCTCTCGGAAAAATATTCAGAACGAGAATGCAAGCCTTGGTGGACAAATCAGATTTGGTATCTCTAGTAAGAGGTAAAGGCTTGCTGAATGCCATAGTCATTAATGATGAGGAGACCAGCAAGACAGCCTGGAATATCTGTGTAGCACTCAAGGATAATGGTCTTCTAGCTAAGCCTACCCACGGTAATATCATCAGATTTGCTCCTCCTTTGGTTATAACGGAAGAGCAAATACATGAATGCTGTGACATCATAGAGAAAACTATTATAGCTTACGAAGCTTAGTATCCTCAACAAAATAGGTTCTAATTGTCACATATCATTGATATACAATAAGACTATATATATGAAATTTATTTAATATCATTGCGTTAGATTAGTTTACTCTTACGTAACTCTATTAAAAAATTCATATATGAATGCCAAACTCCTCTTGGCTTCGCTGCTTTTCAGTGTATGCTCTGGACTTACAGGACAGGAAAGCCTACATCTATTAGCAGATAATTTCTTTTACCCTACGGCTTATGACAATTATACCCAGCAGCTGTATGGTGTAGCCCTAGCTGAGCTAGAAGGTGATGGTCAGCTAAATGAAAGCATAGGTCTGCTTGCTAAAAATTCATTTGAACTGGATGAGACCCGCTCTATAGATTTACTTTTGGAGTCCATCGCGCGCTCAAATGACGATTCTGAAAGAAACACGATCCGACTCAATATTGGTAATAAATACTTTGACAGAAAGGACTATAAGAATGCTACTAGATTCTATTCTCAGATACATCATAGTTATCTAGCGGATACCGATAACAAGGAAGTCAATTTTAAGCTAGGTTATATCAATCTTTTGAACAAAGATTTTGAGCGATCAGAAAGTTATTTTGAAAAAGTAGCTAATACCTCAGGTCCTTATCTTCTAGATGCTCAATATTATCTAGGCATCAACAAATTTCATCTCAACAAAATAGATGAAGCAGTGAAGTCATTTGAAAAAGTAGAGGATCATCCTAAATATGGTAAGCTTATTCCATTCTACTTATCTCAAATCTATTTTAAGAATGAGCAATATGATGAGGTTATTGCTTATGGAGCACAAAGGCTTAAACAACCAGGGCTCAAAAATAAGAGTCAGATCTACAAGATGCTAGGGCTCTCCTATCTATCGCAGAAAAACGATACTAAGGCACTGGAATACCTTGAGCAATATGCAGCTGTCACTGCTAAGTTGACAGAAAACGAATTCTATCAGCTAGGCTTGCTCCATTATAAAGCTGGAAATATTCCTAAGGCTACAGGACATCTCAAAAATCTAGTCCACCAGAATTCTGAAACAGGACAAATGGCTAATTACTTGTTAGGAGCCATCACCTTGCGTCAAGATAATAAGCAGGATGCTAGATCAGCATTTAAACAAGCCAGTAAATATGATTTTTTCCCAGATGTAAAGGAGGAATCGAACTTCTTGTATTACAAGTTGTCTGCCGATATGGGAGAGGAAAGAACAGCAATAAATGGACTTATAGAAATAGATGAAAATGATCGCCATTATAAGGACTCTCAGAAACTATTAGCAGACTTACTTGTGCGATCCTCTGACCATGAAGTGGCCTTGCGTACTATAGAAAAACTTCCATCTAAGTCACCAGAAATATTGAATACTTATCAGCAGTTGAGCTTTGAATATGGGATGCAGCTAATAGAGGATGGAGATAGAAAGTCTTCGCTCACTTATCTCAAAAATGCCATAGAGACTCCAGGTCGAACTGACATAAAAGCTAAGGCGCAGTTTTGGTCTGGGTACAACCTCGACCTAGATGGTCAAAAATCGGAGAGTAAAGCGGCATTAAAAAAATATCTAGCTAGTGGGGATAGGACTTACCAGTTTGAAAGTCAGTACCTTTTAGCTTATCAAGAAATAGAAAATCAGAGGTATGAGTCTGCAATAGAACAACTAGGTAAGGCTGTAGAAGCTTATAGTAGTACTTCTGATGATAAGAATCTATTTGATGATGCGGTGACAAGACTGGCAGATTTGGAGCTGGTAAGTAATAACTATGAAGCTGCCATAGATTATTACGATATGGCCATAGCCAACAAGGCTCAAGATGCCGACTACATCACTTATCAGAAAGCATTGATCTACGGAGTGAATGGTAGACCTTATGATAAGCTTACTGAGTTAGAGACGCTGATAAAGGATTACAGCGAATCAGAGTATAGAGATGATGCTCTCTTTGAAGTGGGAGAATCTCTTATCCAACTCGAAAAGAATATAGAGGCCTACCAAATGTTTAATTCCTTAACTGAAGTCTATAAGAACTCTGAGTATGTGCCTAAAGCATGGATGCGTATGGGTCTTATAAGTTATAATCAAGGAGATATGGAGCAAGCCCTTTCAAGTTATGAGAAAGGCTTATCGTTAAGTAATAATAACGAGGATCAGAGGGAAGCACTTATCGCTATAGAAGAAATCTACTTGGAAGAACTAAATAATCCTGAAGCCTATTTCAAATTTTTAGAATCAGAAATTGGCTATGAGTTTGAGGATATTGCTAAAGATTCTATTACCTATGATGTTGCTTTCCAAGCCTATAAGGAAGGACGTTACGAGCAGGCGATTTCTCTTTTTGATGGCTATACTAAAAAGTTCAAAGCCGGCTTCTTTATAGATGACGCAAGTTATTATCAGGCTGAGTCACATGCCTTGCTGAAGCAGTATGATAAGGCTTTAGGCTTTTATGAAAAGACCTTAGAGAACAAAGGATCAGAACATTATGAATCTGCACTGAGGAAAGCTGCGCTCATTACTTATAATCATTCACAAGATTTTGTTAAGTCCTATAGTTATTATGATCAGCTTATAACTATGGAAGGCAGTAAAGGGCTGGATCTAAATGAAGCCGCACTTTACAGTGCTTTTATATCAGAGAATCTAGCAGGTGTAGAGAAGTATGGTGTGGTGGTCAGCGAACATGCAGCGGCTGATGATGAGAGTAAAGGCACAGCATATTTCTACCTCGCTAAAAGCTATGCTAAGCAAGGCAGAATGGATGAAGCTATAGCGGCCTATACAAAAGTGGGTAGGCACCTTAAGAATAATCATGCAGCAGAGTCAAGCTATAATATCTCGAAGATATTTTTTGATAGAAAACAATATGATAGTGCTGAAGCACAAGCTTTTGAGACCACTAAACAAGCAGCAAAATATCCGATCTATGTGGCGAAAAGTCTGATACTGATAGGTGATATCTACGGTATAAAGGAAGATTTTCTCAATGCTTCTGCCGCCTATGAGTCAGTCATAGAAAACTTTAAAGATAACCCGAGTATCAATACTGAAGCCAAGCAAAAGTTAGAGGCGCTCAAACTGACAATAGAACAAAAATCTAGAATCAAGACTACTGAGGGTCTAGAAATTATGGAATTAGATTCACTTGGAAACGGATAATAATCATGAAGAAATATATAACACTTATCCTCGCTACTATAAGCTCATTCTCCTTAGCTGGACAAGCTGATTCGCTCACGATTCCTACAGAGCAGGTAGAAGTAGTAAAACGATATGAAGCTGCGATTCTCCAAGCTCGCAAAAAGAAGATAAGCTATCAAGCGGCAGAACAGCAAAGCACTCCTATCGCGTATAGTTACAATGTCACAACTGAAAAGGTCATCGATTTTGAAAGACCAGATCCTGAAATTAGAGCATTAAGTTATTCTGGAGATCCAGCTAGAAAAGAAGATTTAAAGGATGGTTATGTCTATGGTGCTTATGGTAATTACAATACGATAAACGCTGGAGCAGCTTACCATTACTATATTGAAGATTGGCTAGAAACAGGATTTAGAGTGGATCATTTTTCCTCTCGTGACTCTACTATATTGTCTATTAGTGAAGATCCTCTTAAGAAATTAGCTACTACAAATATAGATGCATACCTAGGTTACTACCTTGGGAAGCAGACAAAGTTAACTCTGCAAGGGAACAGTAACTTTTCCAATCGAACAGTTAGTTATTTTGATACCCCTCTTAGTGTTCCTCTTAACCAATTGGGTGCTGATCTGGAATTGAGTCATAATGTTTTTGAAGAAAAGGGCTTTGCATTAAGAGTTGGAGGTTCGTATCTCAGAACAAGCACAAACCTAGTAGTCGTAAGTGATCAGACTGAAAATCGGTATGGTGCTCAGCTGAATATTCTAAAGTCTTTTTCTGATATGATGTCAATAGAAATACCATTTTCTTATCAAAGGTTTGACTCAAATAATTATGCGGCTGTAGGAGATTTTCAGATAGAGCCTACTCTACGTCTACAAGGACAAAACTATGGCCTGCGCGCAGGTATCCAATACATTACTGGTGATGATGTGTCACTCATTTTTCCACTCATAAATCTAAAACTGGAAAGTGTGGTAGCCGGCATAGATCTTACTTTGTCCAGTGAGGCAGAATATCGCAGGAATGCCTTGAGCTTCTTGACTGAGATACATCCTTATCACAATTTTAATCTGGATAACTACTCTCCTAGCTATAACAAGTCCTATGCTTTAGGTTTGGATTATGGACTGAAGGACTTAGGTTTTTCTCTTGAGTTTTCATATAACGAGTATGAAAACGAAGCGAATTTTCAAGATTTTATTTTACCGTTTATGAATTTTAATCACAGGGAAGCCTTTGTGATTAAGCCTCAAGTAGGATATCAGTTAGCTGAAGAAATTGAAGTTGGGTTAGGCTTTGAATATCATTTCTTTTTGACCGATAGCATAAACTTATATTATAAGCCTCAAGCGAAATTGGATTTTCATGCCAAACAAAGCTTATTAGATTCTAAACTAGAGCTAGAGCAATTGGTTTCATTTATAGGGTCTAGAGATGTGGGAAGAAGATTGGAGTCATCATCTGGTGTTACATTTCAGGAAATGGAATTACCTAGTTTTTGGGATGTTTCACTGAAACTCAATTATAGGCTTAGCCCTAGTTTTGACTTATTTGCCAAGGGAACAAATTTACTAGGCCAAGATTATGTTATTTGGAACCCTATCTATGTCCACAAGCAACAGTTTTGGGCAGGTATAAAGTTTAGATTATAACAGGACTCTTATAATCTGTATCCTAGATTTAGTCCTGCATTCAAGATGAACGGATGGCTGCTTTCTGCTGAACTGGTATTGGTCCAAGAACTAAGTCCGCAGCTCCCGCTCAAAATGCCAGAGAGATATAAACGCTTGCCTAGAGGATAACTTAAGCCAATTCCAGCTATTAGATTAGTTCTGCTTTTATACTCCTTGGCTGAGAGGGGTCTGACTCGAAAATCTTTCTCCGTATTGCTAGATACATCTATAACCTTGCCATCTGAAGTAGTAGCAATACCGAAGTTAAATCCAAAACTCGTCTCTAGTCTCAGGTCCCTATAACAAGCCCATGATTTTCTGACTATTAGGGGTAAAGAGAATACTCTGACGGAATTGTAATGTAACACAGAGTCATAAGCAAAAGTCTCTACTTGCGTCTCCTCAAAATATTCTGTGAATTCTCCATTGAGAGAATTGACTTCTATTATTCTTTTTGATGCATCTACTATTGTATCCCAGGTATTATAGTAATCGAGTTTGCTTACTAAGGACTGATAATGGATGCCAGAACTAATAGACCAGTTGTCATTTAGACGGTATCCGATTGTTAGGTTTGACGATGTTCCGAAAATTCTGTGCTCACTTGCTTGCCTAATAGCTGAAAGGTTAGAACCATTATTATTAAAGTATAATAGGTTGGTTCCAGTGCCAAGTTCTATTAGAAGACGTCTGCTCTTCCTTGGATAGATAACTGCTGGACTATGGTTTAGAGAAGACTTCATTTCTATCTGTTCTCTTCTGAACTGAACTAAAAGTGGTTTAACACTTATAGCAGACAATGAGAACGCATTCTTTTGTAGCACCGCGCTGTTTGATGTTGCTTGATTAGCTAACTCAGTTGATTGGTTTTGGTAATCTGACTTTTTGAGAGTCTGAGGTGGAGATGTTTTATTTACTGTCTTTCCTTCGCTCAGGTCAGCTATAGTATAGTTAGTGGCTGTGGTAGTTTGTAGTTGTTCTCGATGGATATTTTTAGCCTCTTGTGTATTTGTTTTTGACTTACTTATAGCTGAGTTTGATTGCTTAGATAATGATTTTTTTGATGAGGATAGGTTATTATTTGAGTTTGCACTCATGGTTTCATTAGATGGATACAAATCATTGTTGCTTCTAGCTACTGTTTTTTCAGGTGATGTATTTGTAGCGTTTCTAATAAGTACATCTGAGTCGAAATTTGCTACAGTTTTTTCTTTATATGTGTTCTGAGTTAATATCCTAGAACTTTGTACTGGATAGTTATTTTGATCTAGCTCATCATTTGGTACAAATAATAACAAGGCAATTGCTCCAGTAAAAAACATTGTGGTGATGATAGAGACGTACGTAATCGAAGACCAAGTCTGCTCGGCTCCCATACTTATGGTAGCAGGATTTCTTCCTACTTCAGCAAGGATATCATCGGCAACATTTTCCCAAGCCAATTCAGGAGGGAGTTCTTCTCCTCCAAGTTTATTTCTTAAATGTAGATCTTTATCCATAGATATATTTCTTTGATTCTACCAATAGATTTTTCTTAATCCAGCTAATTGACCGAGATAATTGTGACCTTGAAGTTTCAGCTGATATTTCTAGCATAGAAGCTATCTCTATATGGGAGTATCCATCTATTACAGATAGCAAAAAAACTGTTTTGTAACCTTGAGGCATTTTTAATAGCATTTTTTCAAGATCCTTCTTATCCAGACTTTCCAGATTGCTAAGCTGTTCTTCTTCAATGTTTTCAAAACGTTCATTTAAATGAACAATCTTGACTTCTTTCTTTCTCTTTCTTAGCACTGCTATACATTGATTAATAGCTAAGCTGCTCATCCAAGATTTGAATTTCCCATTCTCAGAATTGTAAGTCTTTAGGGAAGTAAATAAGGCAATGAAGATGTCTTGCATCACATCTTTATGTAGTTGTTTGTCGTAGATATATGTTTTTACAATAGAGTATACATAAGGAGCACAAGCTTCATAGCAAAGCTTCATTGCTTGTTGCTCCTTACGGATACATCTATTTATTAATTCTCTACTTATCATCCTAAATGACGATGCCTATTCGCAGTCTTGTAATATTGGGTATAAGTCTTCTATCTGATTTATACTTACTTCAGTTTCATCTTTTAGAGTAAGACTAATAGGATATACAAGTGAAAATTCTGTTTCTAGATTCACATCCACTAACAAATCAAACACTGCTTCTAAGTCAGCTAGTTCTTCCGTTTGATTCTGGTTATCATATACCAGACTTATAGGAAAGTTTATTGTATAACAAGGCTCCATTTCGTCTGGATTCAATACTTCAGTTCCAGAGTATAAAAGAGAAAGGTCAAGTCTTCCAAATCCTAAGAAGTCAAAACAATCATCAATAAGACCATAAAGCTCTTCTTCGTTTTCTACCGTCACTGCATTTCCTTCTTGGTCTGTTAGGGTCAATGGGTAACTGTAATCAACAATCTCTCCCTGTAGCATCAGGTCACAATATTCTTCATGGTCCTCCACTATGACAGTAGTTCCATTATTAAGAACGACTTCAAAAGGGAATTCCAACATATAGCATCCTATGTATTCGAAGCCATTTTCCCAAACAAATGTAGAATCTTCTATCTCAAACCCGTTGCAACTAATAAGAGCCTCAAACAACTCATCAATGCTATTGACCTCCACAAGCTCTCCATCTTCAGATTCTAGAGTAAATGGATATGAGAAAAAGTATAATCCTTCTGCAACTGCTGCATTAAGTTCCTCATCATTATTAACTTCTATAGTGTTCTCATCTAAGTCAACTAGTGTAACTGGAAATACTAGATCGAAACATGAGTTTTCATCATCTATAGAGTAAGCTGGAAAATCCCCTTCTTCCCATCCACCATCAGGAAGGCATAAAGCAAAGGCAGCAGCAAGCTCCTCTCCATCATTTATGACACTAGTGTTTCCTTCATTATCCACTATATCCAAGGGATATACAAAATCTACTAGGATAACTTCACCTTCAAATAATTCTATAAAGCTCTCTTCCGAATCTATGGTGTGATTTTCACCATTTTCATCTACCATATCAAATGGATAGGTAATCTCAAAACAATCAAAATCTAATCCGCTAGAATTTGGTCCTCCACTTCTTGCGACTAGAGGATTTACTTCTATAACTTCTGTTTCTATTTCAGGATCTACTATTTCTCCTGTAGTCTCTATTTCTCCATCTCTTTGACAAGCACTAAAAAGTAATAGCATCAAAAAGAACGGAATACATATTTTCTTTAAAAAATTCATTTTCTTTATTTAACTGTGATTAAACCAATAATGAGAATATTCTTCATCCTCTTATTAGCCTAAACGATAGAAATCGTTGCATCAAAAAGTAAAATTTCTGATAATAATGCTAAGTAAGAAAGCTAAAGTATTGTAAATCAGCTAGCTAAGTAGCAATTATTTTTTGAATCCTATGCTTTCTCTACTGAAGAGATCACTATCGCTATGAGCTGAGATCTGCTTCATGTCTTCTATCAAGATATTATTGCTTTGCTCGCCAGTTCCAGCTTGAGCTAACCGCAGATTCTGATTCTTAATAACATCAAAAACTAGTTTTCTCACTTCTCTTGCATTACCAAAGTACTTATTTCTGGTAGCATGCATCTCAGCTAATTGTTCGAATAGGTAGTCCTTTGCTGGCTGTTGGATGTTATAGCCGCTCTGCTCTATCATGGAAAGGGAAATCGCGAGAAGTTCTTCGGCGCTATAATCTTCAAATTTTAGGACCTTATCAAATCTAGATCTTAGACCAGGATTAGCCTTAAGGAACACTTCCATATTGTCTGGATAGCCCGCAGCAAAAACAAAGAACTCACCTCTATCATCCTCCATTCTCTTTAGTATAGTCTGTATAGCTTCATTTCCATAGTCTCCCTGTAATCCTCCGTAGTTACTCAGTGCATAAGCCTCGTCTATAAATAAAACACCTCCGTAAGCCTCATTTATTCTTTCATTCGTTTTTATAGCAGTCTGGCCTATATATCCAGCTACCAGACCTTGTCTATCTGTTTCTATGATATGACCTCTTTCTAGCAGCCCTAGCGCCTTGTATATTTTTGTAAGTATGCGAGCAACAGTTGTTTTACCCGTGCCAGGGTTGCCTATGAATACGGTGTGCAAGTAGAAATTATTGAGTACATCTTTACCAGAACTCTTGTGATAATTCACTACATCTACCAGCTCATGGATTTCCTTCTTGATGTTTTCCATCCCTATGAGATCATCCAGTTCTCTAAGCGAAATTTTAAGCAACTCCTTATCGACAGGGATTTCCGGCTTCGTCTTTTGCTTGACTAGCTGAATCTTGACGACATCCTCTTGCTTTATCAGATTAAACTCTTTGTCAGTCAGTTCTTCTGGTTTCTCAGCTAGCATGACTCTGAGTCCTAGATTGATCTTTGCCTTTTCTACTAGATTATAGACAAATCTTGCATTTCCAAAATTTAAGTCTCTATCTCTATAGGCATTAATAATCAATTCGTTCAATCTCTCCTTAGCATACTTTGAAAAGTAGACACCTTGATCCAGAGCTGCAAAATCTGCTATTTCTATTAATTCCTGAGGAAGGTAATCTGGAAACTCAAAAAAGTGCTTGAATCTTGATCTTAGTCCTGGATTTGAATTGATAAAATGAGTCATTTCTTTGGGATAGCCAGCAACAATGATTGCTAAGTCCCCTTCTCCATTAGACATTTCCTTAACTAGGATTTCTATAGCTTCTCTTCCAAAATCCTTACTATCATCATTAGTCCTTGCCAGCGCATAAGCTTCATCTATGAACAAGACGCCACCTCTGGCTTTAGTAATAGCTGTTTTTACCTTAGGCGCAGTCTGTCCTATGTACTCTCCTACCAAGTCACTTCTATCTACCTCATGCACGTGCCCCTTGGATAACAAGCCCATCTTTTTATAGATTGCGCCCATCATCATGGCCACAGTGGTCTTTCCTGTCCCAGGATTTCCAGTGAAAACCGAATGAATATTAATATCATCTTCTTCTTTGAGTCCTCTTTCTTTTCTTAGTTGTAGGTATTTAATGTAGTTAGAGTGATCTCTTATTTGCTTTTTAATAGTCTTAAGACCTATCAGACTATTGAATCGTTCTACGATCTCATCAAAACTCTGATGTAGCTCGATATCTGGCTCAAAGAATATTGATTTCTCCCCTTTGAATATTTTCAGTGGTGCGGAGCCTTCCACTTCATTATAATCTATCTCAAAAGGGATAACAGCTATGAGCCTATCCAGTATAACTAATTCTGCTGTGTAGTTCCCATTTCTCCATGAGCCTTTCACATTACTCCCCCAGCCTAGAGAAGTTTTTACGACTTCGTCCTTGGATTGCATTTTCACGAGCTTGGCTACTTGTCCTTTTAGTTCTCTGGCTTGGTTGTAAAATTTTATGAAAACTTCGATGTTATAGCTAGATCTGAGTTCCTTTTTTTTGAAAACCAGCTCAGAATATATGTATCGGGTAATTTCAGATGAGAAGGTTTTGAGGAATATCCTTTCTGTTTCATGCACATCTTCAAAGGAGCCCTCGTATAACTTCATCGAGGTGAGATCCAGTTTGTTTTCCCAAAACTCATTGGTATCCTTACCAAAATTCTCTACATAGAAGTATTTCGTAGCGACTTTATGCTCGTCTATCCATGCTTCCCAGTAGTAGGTCCCTTTCTTCCAGAATGACCCAGCCTTTTTATTTCCCCATCCCTCTCTTACATGGACTAGACTATCTGTCTTGCTGACTTTTTTATTGAATTCAAGATTACAGACGGGTTTTTTCTTACCCAGTTCGAAACATTTCAATTTTATATTGAGATTCCAAGCCTTTTCATCAAAAAGCTTATTGAAAAAGGCCAACTCAGCATAGATGTAAGTAGAATTATGGCTATTAAATACTTGACGGTATTTCTTTTGATTGTTTGCTAGCCATTCTGTGGAGGCATAGATGTTTAGGCCTTTAAACTTATAGTTTTTCTTCTGCTTTAATATCTTATCTTCGGCCATTCTATTGCTCTGTTGATGTGATGTAACTAGATTAAAGAAAGCGATATTAATTTAATAAGTCAAGCCCCATTAATGTTAGAGAAAATGAACTATCATATGGGCATTGATGTTAAGAATAGTTAAGCATATATAATAGATGGCTCGAATTACATTCAAGTTTGAAGATAAGAATATTCCCACCAAGGTCGTAGAGAACGCTGAGGCTGGATTCACTATACAAGAGATCACAGAGGATAATGACATTCACCTCAATCATAATTGTGGTTGTGTCTGTGCCTGTTCTACCTGCCATGTCTATGTGGACAAAGGGGAAGAAGCCTTTCCAGAGATATCAGATAGAGAGGAGGATTTTATAGATAGAGCAATAGACCCAAGAGTAGAGTCTAGACTAGCTTGTCAGTGTATCATCAATGATGCTAGTGCTGAGATAGAGATAATAATACCTGATCAGAATCAGATAATTGGTCACGAACATTAAACGAGATACATGAGTTTTGACGAACTAACTAACTTACCGATAGAATGGGCTGATCATGAAGATATAGCCATAGGTCTCTATGATAAATTTGGAGATGAGTTTACGGAGGGTAAAATATATCGTATCAGATTTACAGATTTGTTGGACTGGATTTTAGCTCTACCTAATTTTGTGGGGAAAAGAGAAGACTGTACAGAAGGACATCTAGAAATGATCCAAGCCAAGTGGGTTTATGAGTGGAGAGATAATCAGTAACTCCGCTAATTCTTTACCTTGCTTAAATATCTAACCTGCCTTAGACCTTTAAACCTTCTAATAGTCTACCTAACGCAGGTCTTCATTTATTACTTATTCTTTACGCCATTCAGAGGTACCATAAAATATGACTGGAATCTCTACCCACCTACTATCATCTTTTTTGCTCTGGTCACCGTATCAATAGCTGCTTCTGGATATCTCATTAATGATTATTTCGATCATGAGTCTGATGAACTCAACAGTAAACGAAATAAGCTTCCTCGGTTTCATAATCTGTACTATTACTTTTTTATAGTACTCATTGGCTTTTGTATGGCCTTAGGAATAGCCCTACATATTGGAAAGCCATTACTTACTCTTATCTATTTGGTAGCTGTAACCTTATTGTTTTTATACTCTGCAATATGGAAGAAAAGGGTCTTAATTGGAAATCTTGTGGTCGCACTTTTTTCTGCCTTCGTGGTCGTGATATTGTTATACGCGGAGCTAGATCATTTGCAAAATATGCCAAATGAATCTGCTGCAACTAAGATAATTCCTCTTACAGCTTTTAGCATTTTTGCTTTTCTCATCAGTATGATGAGAGAGATTATTAAAGATATAGAGGATCATGAAGGCGATAAAGCCGCTGGATACCTTACACTTCCGATTGTCTATGGTACCTTGAGAGCACAAAGGGTCGCAGCATTTTTTGGCTTGAGCTTGGTTGCATCCTTGTTCATTTGGATCAAATATTTTATGATTTCTCTGCCCCTTTGGCTTCCTATTCTTGTTATGGCTTTTCTAATTTTTCCTATTGGCTATATTCTCTTGAAATTATTTTCTAAGTCTGAATTGAATGCTGCGCTGCTCAGTAAGCTGAGCAAAGCTATTATGATATTCGGCCTTATATTTCTTATCATTACACAATGGAAACCCTTCCTTATAAATTAATTCTTGGCTCGCAATCTCCCCGTCGCTCTGAGCTTCTTACTAAGGCGGGCTTGAGTTATGAGAAAAGAGTCATAGAGACAGATGAAAGCTACCCACAAGCTTTAGCTATCGATATGATAGCTGAGCACATAGCTGAGGCTAAGGCAGCTGCTCATGTAGGGAATATAGGACAAGATGAGCTTATCTTGACAGCAGATACAATTGTTGTCTTGGATGGGAAAGTTTATGGCAAACCTACAAGTGTACAAGAAGCAGTGGAGACTATTTATTTGCTAGCGGAAAAGATACATCTAGTATATACTGGGGTCTGCTTGCTGAGCCATAATAACAAGCTGTCATTTTCAGAATTAAGTGAAGTCAAGTTTGGCTCTATAAGTAAAATGGAGGCAGAAGCTTATGTCGAGAAGTTCCACCCTATGGATAAGGCTGGTTCTTATGGTATTCAAGACTGGATAGGATTTACAAGAATAGAATGGATCAGAGGTTCTTATACTAATATTTTAGGGCTGCCTTTAGCACAAGTATATGATGCTCTGAAGACCTTTAAACTGTAAAGCTAAACCGACACCATTCTCCTCTACTCTCTTCATCTTTGAGATTATAGCGAGCATTTAGATAGGTATCCATTATTAGTTCTCTATCACTTTTGAGTATGCCTGATAGAATTAGGAGACCACTTTCAGCAAGGTGTAACTTGAGCTTATGGACTTGTTTCAAAAGTACCTGCCTATTTATATTAGCCAAGATGACTTCATATTTTTTTCCCCTTAGCACATCTAGATCTCCCTGGAGAACCTCTAAGTCATTTGCTGCTAACTGATTCAGTTCAATGTGCTCAAAGGTGTTTTCCATTGCTTCTGCTTGTATGTCTATAGCTGATATGGCCCCACACTTTTTCATCCTTGCAAAAACGGCGAGGATACCCGTTCCACAACCATAATCTAAGACAGTTTTGTCTTTTAAATCTATCTTATTCAGATAACTAATCATCATATGGGTAGTGGCATGATGACCAGTACCAAAAGCCATTTTGGGTGAAATAATCAATTCCTGAAATTGCTGAGGAGCTGGCTCATGGAAAGTAGCCCTCACATAAATATCATCTATTTCTATAGGCTGAAAGTTGGCTTCCCACTCTGCATTCCAATTCTTATTTTCTACCTCTTTTACTTTCACAGCCTTTGGATCAACACCTACTTTCTCATCTAGCAATGCTATTATATCTGAATAATCACTATTAGGAAGGTAGGCGTCTAGATAGTCCTCTCCTTCCACTATAGAATCTATATCCCAGGCCGATAACCACGCTATTATGATTTCTTTCTGAGTCTCATCATTAACAGGTATAACAAGTTTTTTCTGAGTTGACATCATTTGTTGTAAGTGTAGTCAAACTTTCTTTTGAAGGCTTTCAAGGTATTCATCATAAGGGAGGCAACGGTCATAGGTCCTACGCCTCCGGGGACAGGTGTTATAAATGATGACTTAGGTGCTACTTTCTCAAAATCTACATCACCTACCAGTCTTGTGCCTGACTTTCTAGATAAATCATCTATGCGGTTTATCCCGACATCTATAACGACAACTCCTTCTTTGACCATATCATGAGTGATAAAGAAGGGTTTGCCAAGTGCTGAAATAATTATATCTGCTCGCAAGCAGATTTCTTTGAGATTTTTGGTCCTAGAATGTGCGAGGGTTACAGTTGCATTCCCTGAAGGACTTTTTCTACTGAGCAATATACTCATCGGCGTACCCACAATGTTACTTCTGCCTATCACGACAACATTTTTCCCTGAAGTCTCTACCTTATATCTCTCCAGCATAGTAATGATCCCGAGTGGTGTGGCGGGCAAAAAGCAATCCATCCCCTGTGCCATACATCCAAAGTTGTATGGATGGAACCCATCTACATCCTTTGCTGGATCTATAGCTAGCAATACTGCTTCATCATCTATGTGTTCTGGTAACGGAAGCTGAACAATAAAACCATCCACCCTGTCATCATTATTGAGCTGGCTTACTATCTCTAATAACTCATCTTGGGATATATCTTCTACCCTTCTGATGAGCTTGGAATCAAAGCCTACCATATCACAGGACTTTACTTTATTACCCATATAGGCCTCGCTAGCTGGATTATTCCCTACAAGCACTGCAGATAAGTGCGGAGGCCTGTGCCCTTGAGCAACTATAGCTGACACCTCTTCTTTTATTTCTTCTTTTAGGGTTTTAGATAATTTCCTACCGTCTAAAATTTCCACTACGCTATTATTTTTTCAGATTTATAAATTCTTTCATTCGTACGATTGTAAACCCAGAAACTAAAATGACCAATCAATATTCCCAGAACGGCCCCACAGATTACATCTATTGGATAGTGAACGCCAACATACACTTGGGCAAAACTGATAATACCAGCCCATAACATAAATAGCCATTTGTAACCAGTAAAAGACAGCAGTAAAAAGAAGAAGCTGCCGATGGCAAAATGATTAGTAGCATGTGATGAAGTAAAGCTATAGCCATTGCTACATGGAACCCTCTGGACAGGATCTAACTGTTCTACATGACAAGGCCTCGTACGCTTCACATTCTTCTTGATGATTTTACTTGATATGGTATCTGAGATCAAAATTGTAATGATAATCCCTAGAAAGACCAACCAAGCCTGCTTCTTATAATTCACATATACATAGGTAACGAGATACATATAGAGAGGGATCCAAAATAGCTTATGCCTAAAAGGAATGAGAATCAGGTCAAAAAAACCATTGCTTAATTGGGAATTGACCAATCTGTATAAGTTATCGTCTATACTCAGTAGGGTTTCCATTGGCATGCAAAATACCTATTTATCAGGCTTTTGCTCAAGTAAAACTATATTATCAGCACTGGTATAAGAAGATTGACAAAAGCGGTTAAATTATACAAGTTAAAGATGTCATTTTTGATAGATTTGCTTGACAAATAATAACGTATTGGCGATAAAAAGATCCATCTCAGGAATGAGAGGCACGATAGGAGGAACAATAGGTGAAAATCTAACCCCTATTGATATTGTGGAAATGACTGCAGCATATGGGCAATGGTTGATACATAATGGGAATAACAAGAAGGTAGTCGTAGGAAGAGATGGGAGAATTTCTGGGCAGATTGTATCTCAGCTAGCAGTAAGTACTTTACTGAGTCTAGGTATCGATGTTATAGACTTAGGTCTTTCGACTACACCTACTGTAGAAATGGCAGTACCAGCTGAAGAGGCAGGTGGTGGCATCATATTTTCAGCAAGCCATAATCCTAAAAATTGGAATGCTCTTAAACTGCTTAATGAAAAGGGCGAATTTGTTTCCAAAAAAGCAGGAGCCACCATTTTACAAATGGCGGATGATAGAGATCTCACTTTTTGTGAAGTCGATGAATTAGGCCATTATTCTCAGTCCGATAAATACATAGATTATCACATTGAAAAGATCTTCGATCTGGATATCCTAGATATAGATAAGATAGCCTCTGGAAATTTCAAAGTAGTAGTTGACTGCATTAATTCCACAGGCGCAATAGCCCTCCCGCCCTTGTTTCAAAGAATGGGAGTCAGTTATGAGCTGCTTAATCAAGAAGTGACAGGAGAGTTTGCTCATGATCCAGAACCCGTACCCGCAAACTTGGTTGATTTGGCTCAGGCAGTGGTCTCATCAGGGGCAGATATGGGAATTTCTGTTGATCCAGATGTGGATAGATTGGTATTTGTCTGTGAAGATGGAAGCATGTTCAGTGAAGAATATACAATTGTAGCAGCAGCAGATTTTGTACTCAGTAAGACCCCTGGTAACACTGTATCTAATCTATCTTCTACCAGAGCACTAGCTGATGTTACGCATAAGCGTGGAGGTAAGTATGAGCCTTCTGCAGTAGGAGAAGTTAATGTTGTGGCAAAAATGAAAGAGATTAATGCCGTCATAGGCGGTGAAGGAAATGGCGGAGTTATCTATCCGGCCTTGCACTATGGCAGAGATGCTTTAGTAGGCATTGCCATGGTTCTTAATCATCTTGCTGATCAAAAAATGAAGCTCAGTGAACTGAAAGAAAGCTACCCCAGTTATAAGATAGTCAAAGAAAAACTGCAACTAGAAAGCGATGATGCTATAGTTCCCATACTAAATAAGCTCAAGAAGCATTATCTTAATGAAAAATTGAATGAAGAAGATGGGCTGAAAATAGACTTTGAGGATGGCTGGGTGCATATAAGAAGTTCAAATACAGAACCTATCATGCGAATAATTGCTGAAGCAAAGTCTCAAGAAAGAGCGAAAGTAATAGTGGCTAACATTCTAAAATTAATCAATGAATAATACCAAAGAACTATCCTACTCAGGTGTTACCGATCTAGAAACACATTTTGCAAAGTTTAGGGACAAGGTGATAGGTGCTAACTTACAAATCAAGACACCGTATGGCCCCAAAAGACTACTTTACGCCGATTGGATTGCAAGTGGACGTTTGTACCAGCCTATAGAGGATATCTTTATCAATGATATTGCACCCTATGTAGCCAATACACATACCAATACTACAACTACAGGTTCTTCCATGACGCTTGCCTACAATGAAGCTAGGACAATAATCAAAAAGCATGTAAATGCAAACAAAGATGACGTCCTTATCTCATCTGGCTCCGGCATGACTGGAGTAGTCAATAAATTTCAGAGAATACTCGGGATGAGAGTTCACGAATGTTTTCAAGATCATATCGATATTAATAATCGACCGGTGGTCTTTTGTTCTCATATGGAACACCACTCTAATCAAACCTCTTGGCTAGAAACTATTGCTGATGTTGTAGTTGTAGACCCCTGTGATCAAGGTTTTTTCAATTGTGAAAACTTAGAAATAGCTCTAGAAAAATATAAAGACAGAAAGACAAAAATTGCAGCGATTACGTCCTGCTCTAATGTGACAGGGGTCTTTACACCGTACCACGATGTGGCAGAACGCATGCATGCGCATGGTGGTTTGTGCTTTGTTGACTTTGCTTGTTCAGCTCCATATATAGACATAGACATGCATCCTGCAGATAGGCCTGATGCTTATCTAGATGCTATATTTTTTAGCCCACACAAGTTTTTAGGTGGTCCAGGAAGCACTGGCATACTGCTCTTCAATAAGGAGCTCTATAAGAACTCTGTACCAGATAACCCTGGAGGTGGTACAGTAGATTGGACAAACCCATGGGGTGAGCATAAGTATCACGATGAGATAGAAGCTCGAGAAGATGGTGGTACACCTGCCTTCCTACAAACCATCAGAGTGGGCCTCAGTATTCAACTGAAAGATCAGATGAATACTAAGCATATGAAACTGAGAGAAGAGGAGTTATTAGGTTTGGTATGGCCAACTATGTCCAGAATAGAAAACTTACACATCCTAGCTGATGAAGTCAAAGATAGACTATCTGTTATCTCATTTTATATAGACAATTTGCACTACAACCTTGGCGTCAAGTTACTCAACGATAAGTTTGGTATACAGACCAGAGGAGGTTGTTCTTGCGCAGGTACCTACGGACATTATTTGTTACACGTAACAAAAGAAACTTCTAAGTCTATCACTGAAAATATTAATCAAGGTGACTGTAGCCTTAAGCCAGGATGGATCAGACTTTCTCTTCATCCTGTAATGACTAATGAAGAAGCATTATTTATTGCAGACGCGATTAAGCAACTAGCAGAAAATCATGAGTCTTGGGCCTTGGATTACAGTTATGATGGTAATACCAATGAATTCTATAATGTTAATACTGGTCTGCTAGAAGGTGCCATCGTTAAAGAATGGTTTGCTAAAGACTTGAGTCAATAGATGAGAGTCTATTTTGATAATGCCTCTACGACACCATTGCTAGACGAGGTGAAGGAGGTAATGACTAAGGTTTTACATGAGAACTATGGTAACCCTTCTTCCATACACCTACTAGGCAGGCAATCGAGAATAATAGTCGAGGAAGCTAGAAAACAGATAGCTACAAAACTAAATGCTTCTACTGGAGAAATATTTTTCACCTCAGGCGCTACAGAAGCTAATAACATGGCACTCATTTCTAGCGTCAGAGATTTGGGAGTCAAGAGAATTATTTCCTCTCCTACGGAGCATCATTGTATCCTGCATACTTTAGATTACCTCGAAGAAAAGTTTGGAACTGAAATCATTTATCTTGGAGTAGACTCTGAGGGCGCTGTTGACGTTGAAGATATCAGACAACTCCTTGTGAACTCAAGTCAAAAGACCTTGGTTACGTTGATGCATGGGAATAATGAAATAGGGACACTTTCTGATATGGCTGCTATTTCTGAGATCTGTGCTGAAAATGAAGCATTCTACCATACAGATACTGCACAGACTGTGGCCAAGCTTCCTATTGATCTGGCGCAAACCAAGATCAGTTTCTTATGTGGTGCTTCACATAAGTTCTTTGGTCCTAAAGGAGTCGGCTTTGTCTATATCAATAATGATAATATGATTAAGCCCATGATGTATGGTGGAGATCAAGAGCGCGGCTTACGATCAGGAACAGAAAACATATATGGAATTGCAGGTATGGCTAAAGCCTTCTGTCTGGCTATGGATCAGATGGAAGAAAGACATCACAAAGTGTTAGCACTCAAAAACTATTTCAGAGATAAACTCCGCAGTGAATTTGAGGATATCCAACTCAATGGAGCCACAAAAGGTTTGTACAATATTCTAAGTGTATCTTTCCCTCCCTCTCCAAAATCAGAAATGCTGATGATGAATCTGGATATAATGGGTATTTCGGCCAGTTCAGGTAGTGCCTGCAGCTCGGGAGTAGAGAATGATTCTCATGTTCTCCAGGCCATCGGACATGATCCTCAGCGCAAGACTGTCAGATTCTCTTTTTCCCATTTCAATACTGAAGAAGAGGTAGATTTCGTTATAGAAAAGCTTAAAACCATCACACCAATTATAGTTGCTTAGTATGCATGACAAGTATATGCATAGATGTTTTCAGCTCGCCAGAAAAGCTGGAAAAGCCGTTAAGTCTAACCCTCAGGTAGGATCAGTACTCGTCCATAATGATAGAATCATAGGTGAAGGATATCATGAGTATTATGGAGGCCCTCACGCAGAAGTAAATGCGCTCAAAAGTGTTAGCCCTAAAGACCAAAAATTTGTAGTAGATAGCACTTTGTATGTTTCTTTGGAGCCATGTTGCATTGTAGGTAAGACACCGGCATGTACAGATCTTATCTCTCGATATGGTATTAAATCTGTAGTGGTGGCTGTTACTGATCCTAATGAAAAAATGAATGGGCATTCCATATCGTTGCTCAGAGCTAAAGGCATACAAATCACTACTGGTGTACTAGAGAAAGAAGGTTACGATCTCATAAGACCTTTTGTCAGTAATCTTAGCAAAAGGCCGTACGTCATACTTAAGTGGGCACAGAGTAAGGATGGCTATATGGGCAAAAAAGGCAAGCAAATCTGGTTGTCTAATGCTTACACGAAAGTGAAAACACATAATTGGAGGGCAGAAATTGACGGTATTATGGTAGGTCATAACACTGTCTTTGCTGATGATCCTCAGCTCACAACTAGATTGGTCCCAGGTGATAACCCGATCAGAATAGTAGCTACAAAAGCTATTTCAGAGTTGAGCAATAGTTTGCTGTACAAGGATGAAATTTCCACCCTTTTTATATCTGGGAAACCTCATAATTTTCATGGCCATTCTAATGAGCAATTGCTCTATGAAATGAGTGAAGATAACCTGTCTGAAATATTAGATAATCTATACTCGAAAGGAATCCATAGGCTCATGATAGAGGGCGGGTCTAAAACTCTTAAGTTATTCGTAATCAATAACTTATGGGATGAGGCACGAATAATTAGAACACAGAAGCAACTCTTTTCTGGCCTACGTGCGCCTATGGTCTCAGGTAGGATATACAAGCAAGAAAATATAGATGGAGATTGTATCCATTATCTCTTTCCAAATGAAAACTGTTAAGGTTGTTTTAATTAACGATACTCTAAGTCCAGTTACGTAGTAAATGTGGTTACATTGATGTTACTTTGAATCATATTTCAAAATAGTCTAATGTTCAGATTTCTTTTAATCTTATTTATAAGTCTCGGGTATACACTTAGCTTGGCTGGTCAGTCTGAAGTAGAATGGCTTACATGGGAGCAGGCTCTAGAAAGGATGAAAGTTGAGAAGAGAAAGATTATCGTTGACGTTCAGACGACTTGGTGTTCTTGGTGTAAGAAAATGGATGCCCGTACCTACAAAAAGGAAAGCATTGCTACAAAGATTAATGAGGAATTTTATGCCATCAGGTTTGATGGAGAACACAAGGAAGATATCATCTTCAATAATAAGATTTACTCTTATGTTTCTGGTTTTGGGAAAAAGGGCTATCACGAACTGGCCAAAGAAATAATGAATGGTAGAATGAGTTACCCTACCACAGTATTTATGGATGAAAATCTTAAAGTCATTCAGCCGATTCCAGGCTTTCAAGGAGAGACAACCTTCAGAATGATTATGGATTACTTTTCAGGTAATTTTTATACACATACCCCGTGGCACAAGTTTGAAAGAAATTATAGCAGATTGGGACAGCCAACTACCCCTGCTAACATTCAGCCTCAAGTCCAGCCAGTACGCAATCACTAATACCTACCTTCTATCCTGACGTAACTGAGCCTTCGCTCTAGTCTAACTACCCTTGTAGTACTGCTTTGCTTAATAATTAGATTACCTTATGTATTAGGCTTATTCGTAATTTGTGTTACTTTCTACATTTTTTATGTCTTTATAATAAACACTTAATTATGAGTAATTCAGAAGGTTTTGTGGCTTCACCAGAAGCTAAGAGCAAGGCAAAACAATTTAGAACTTATGCGATTCTTGCTTGGGTAATAGCGATGATAGCACAAGTATTATCCATTATGAAACTGATTAGTGATGACACCTTAGTCATGATGATCCTAGCTATAGTTGTGATCTTGGGTATTGCAATTGTAGGTTCTACATTTTGGAAAAAGAGTAACAAACTTGATCCAGCCTCTGAAAAGAATGGATTGCGCTTTTTTCTTCAAAACCAGCTAGG
>CALLAE010000175.1 GCA_938002665.1 uncultured Saprospiraceae bacterium
AAATGAGAAAGTTACTACAGACGAAGATGCTATGAAACTTTTATATCCAAATGTGAAAAATCCCGAAGTTTCCTTTTCTAAACTTAAGTACAGGCTAAAACAAAGGCTAATCAATACTGCATTTTTTATTGATATTCAGCAATATTCAAAATCCTCTTACGAAAAGGCCTTTTTCAGAGCAACCAAAACCTGGGCTGCAGGAGAAATAATAAGGAAGCGAGGGCTGTCAAAAATTGGTAGAGATTTAATTGAATCTCAATTAAAGACATGCCTTAAGTATGACTTAACAGACCTGAGCCTGCTAATTCTACAGAGCCAAAAATACAGATATGGCCTTTTCGACTTTGATCAAAAGAAATTCAAGAAATACCAAAGTCTATATAAGGTAATCAAAGAAAAATATGATTTGAGAATTATAAACGAAGACATCTATGTTCAGCTAGCAAACAAACTAACTCATGCAAAAACTCTTATCTATGATGATGAAGTAAAAAGCCTAGAAAAGGAACTGCAGCAAGTATTACCACAGGTAGAAATCACTGATGAATATTACACCAGATTCTATGCTTATAACTCTGTTTATTTTATCTGCATGTTTACTCAAGATTTTAAAAGACAATCCGAGATTTGTCAACGTGCTCTGAAATATTTTGCGACAAAGAATGGATTTCCAAATCAAGGTTTATTCTCTTTTAATCAAAAAATTGGCCTTGCCTATTTATCAATGAAAAGGTTTGATAAAGCACTGAATTATTTCAAAGTCTGTAAAACTTACAAGCCTAAGGAAGGAGGTGTTTCTTGGCAGTTTACACATAGCTACATCTACTTAACCAGTATCCTTCAGAAAAACTATACAATAGCTTACGAAACAACTTCTCTAGTCCTCAATCATAAAGCCTTCAAAAAACTAAGCAAAGAATTCCAACAACCCTGGCACCTCAAAGAAGCTTTCGTACATTTTCTGATCAGAATAGAAAAAATAGATCCACAACAGAGCAAGGTAAAGCCCCTTAGAAAATTCCGTCTGGGACGATTTCTTAATGAAGTGACGGACATCTCACAGGACAAAAAAGGTGTCAACATTACCATCAACATCTTACAGCTACTCTTTTTGATTATGGATAAAAAATATGATGAAGTTCTAAACAAGATAAATGCCTTAAAACAATATAGCTTTCGTCATCTTAAAGGAGACAAGCATGTTAGAGCACGTACATTTATAAGGATGCTGCAGAAGATTCCTGCAGGAGATTATCATCCTCGTGATATAACAAAGCGAACACTGAAAGACTTCAAAAAACTACAGGAAAACCCGATGCTCTACACCGAAGATCAGATACAACTAGAGATCATTCCTTACGAGCAAATGTGGGAAGAGACTATCGGATGTATCTTATGAGCTTAGGACAAGTATTTTTTCATCTTTTCTAAATCTGCTGCTATCTGCTGACTCACGATATGATAAGCATGATAAAAGCTATCTTTTGTGGCCTGTACTTTAGCTTGGGCTTGGTTGATATTGTTCTTTCTTTGGTCTAAGGCTTTTTCGCCAGAGGCTATTTCTTTTTTGAGTTTTTCTATCTGAGCCTTTCTCTGAGCGATGCCTTCCTCTAGCTTTTTGATTTCGGCATTTCGAGTACTTACTTGCTTGGTTTGTTGATTCTTGAAGGCTTCTAAAAATTTTGATTCTTCCTTTCCTAAGACTTTCAGGTAATGGTTAGCAGAACTGATAAGTTTAGTTGAGGTAGCGCCCATTGTTTTTGCCATAGCTAGAGCAGACTTAAACTTAGTACTCTCATCCATATCCACATTACCGAGGTTCTGTAGAGACTGCTTGTACTCCAGATAATCAAAGCCTTCAATATTATGCTCTTCCAGAGCGCCTAGGAGTCTATTGATAAATTTTTCATCTGGCTTACCTTTGGGTGGAGTAGCTGGTGCAGAGCGAGGAGTAGAGCCCACTGGGTTGCTGGGACTTGGCTTGGGAGAAGAAGGAGCGGCAGTATTTTTACTTGTGGATGATTTCGGAGCTGCTGCCTTTTCAGCTGGAGCCGATTTAGCAGCATTTTCATCTTCAATTACAAATAATGATTTGAGCTTTTTGAACATGTTACTTAGTTGAATTCCAAATATAACCGATATTCCTATTACTTAGGAAATCCTATACTAAATGCTAAGTTAATTGCAATATATTGCGTCATGTATTTACACGAAACCAAGAAGCGGGTCAGATATGCAGAAACTGATAAAATGGGCTACTTGTATTATGGCCACTACGCAAAGTACTACGAGATAGGCAGAGTAGAAGCACTAAGGGACTTAGGTCTCTCCTACAAAGAAATGGAAGATCAGCTAGGCCTAATGTTACCTGTTCTGTCTCTAGATTCTAGATACAAATTACCAGCTTACTATGATGATGAAATTACTATCAAAACAATGTTAAAGGAACTACCCTTAAAGATGTTTACTTTCCACCATTCTCTGGTAAATCAAAATAATCAAGAAATTAATACTGCAGTTGTCAAATTGTTCTGTGTAGACATGAAGACAAACCAAAGGGCCAACCCTCCTTCTATACTTTTAGATAAATTAGCCAGCTTTTTCAATAACTAAACGAAACACCACTTTCCTTTGTCGTGAGCTTATCCAAGTTACCCATAGTCGCTCAAATAATAGAGTTCACCAAGAATTCTTCCCTCCCTGGGTTCTCAGGTGTGCCTATATATAATGTGATAAGCTTTGTATATAATGAAGCCGTAAAAGAAGATAATGATATTGTGACCAGATCAAATTCTATCGCTTTTAATTTCTTCCTTTCCCTCTTCCCCACTCTGATATTCTTATTTACGCTACTGCCTCTGCTTCCATTTACAGCAGACTACATTGCCATTTTCAGATCCTCCACTCGGGACTTCTTTCCTGCCCAAGCACATGAGTACCTCTTCAATGTCATAGATGGGGTGGCCTCCATCCAGCGCAAAGGCCTACTCTCTATAGGATTTTTCTTTGCCATCGTTTTCTCTAGCTCCGGTATGGTCACCTTAATGTATGGCTTTCACAAGAGCTACGAGAAGGTCTTCAAAAAACGAAGCTATATAAAGAGCAGATTAGTCGCTATAGGATTAACCATTATCGTGGCGGGTCTTTTTATGACCTCTATGATCTTAATTATTTTCGGGACGCCTCTTTTAGAACTATTGATCTCTAAGCTCAACCTCGGCAACTTATCGGTGTACGTATTCAATTTTATAGGCTGGTTCTTTGTCGTCTGTATTATCTACCTCAGTATCACGGTGATCTACCGCTATGGCTCAGCCATGAAAAGAAGAATTACCTGGATAAATACAGGCGCAACTTTAGCGACCATGCTCTCTATCATCTCTTCACTTATCTTTTCCTTCTTTATCAATTCATTTGGGAGATACAATGAGATCTATGGTTCTATAGGAGCATTGATAGTCCTGCTTCTTTGGATACAGATCAATGTTTTTGTTATTCTGGTAGGGTTCGAATTCAATGCCAGTATCGCAGTACATAAAGCCATCCCTCGATCTCAGCCTGAGTAGCGTTATAGCTTATTGAAAGTAATGTAGCAGCCGATGGGCGGCACAGAATCCACACTGACTTGCTCTCTCGCAACTAATTGTGTCAGTACAGTTTCCAGCTCTGAAGAGGTGACTACCCTACGCCGCTGGCCGAGCTTATGGTAACTGTTGTCTATTCTACCTTTATAGATAAGGCGCTCAGACACTTCATCATAGACAACCACCTCAGGCGTGATGGTCACGCCAAAAGCCTTCGTCTTAGTGCCATAGAATTCTCTTTTTAGCTCGAAAGTAATACCATGCTTAGACTGAAAATCAGCAATGCCTTGCTCGGTAGAATAGCGATTAGGAAAGAGACCAATAAAAGCCAAACTATCAGAAGTGTAAGTCTCGCTCAGCTCATTCATCAGCGGAGCATAATACTGACATATCTTACAGTCTTCCCCTAGCATAAAATATACAGTATACTTCGCGCTTTCTTGACCATAGGAAAGGGTGGCTATAAAAAATAGAAGGACGGAAATGAATATCTTCTTCACTCTAGCAAGGTATAACTATAGCCTCACTTACCTTGTTAATGAAAAATTAAAAATCGACTATACTACCTCTGCAACTGTAAATATGCTTCCTGTCACTAGAATGAGATCATCGCGCTGAGCTCTGCGCTTAGCGGCAGCTAGTGCTCTGCCTATAGTTGTATATGCTTTGCCTGCCAAGCCCTGAGCCACAGCCTGATCCTTGATCTCCTCACGAGGCATAGCACGGGGAATTTTGGCCTGTGAGAAGTAATACTGGGCCTCCTTAGGAAAGTAAGGGAATACCAGGCTCAGATCTTTATCAGCTACTACTGCCAGTACGATATGCAATTGCTGATATTTTTCAGACCCCAATTGTTCAAAGAGCTGACGTATACCCATTTCATTATGAGCGCTGTCGCAGATTATTTTGGGACTCTTGGCTAGGGTCTGGTAACGTCCTACAAAACCCCAGGTCTTGAGTCCTTTTCCCCAGGCCTTATTTAGATCCTGACTGGTAAATTTCAGACCCAGCTTCCTTATTGCAGTGTACACAGTCTGCAAATTCTCTTGCTGATACTCAGGAAATGAACTGGCAACATCAGAAAAATGAGCTAATGCTTTTTGGCCACCCGCATAAGATAGTTTTGACTTACATAAGGCTGCCTTTTCTCTGAATACCGCAGCTGTTTCCTTTTGCTTTCGTCCTATGATTACAGGCACTCCTTCTTTAATAATGCCTGCCTTCTCTCCAGCTATAGCCTCAAGAGTTGTACCTAGAAAATTAGTATGATCATAGCCAATATTAGTAATGATAGAGAGCTCAGGGCTGATGATATTAGTAGAATCTAAGCGTCCGCCAAGACCTGTTTCTATTATTGCAAAATCTACTTGTTCATCAGAAAAATACTGAAAGGCCATGGCTACAGTCATTTCAAAAAAACTAGGTTTTAGTTTTTGTTCAAAAGTGCCATTCTCTATGAGCTCATTCACGAAACGCTTGACATAAGCTTTGGGTATGAGCTTACCATTCAGTCTTATGCGCTCTCTGTAATCTTTATAATGTGGAGAGGTGTAGAGCCCCACTTTATACCCTAGCTGATGAAGGGCTGAGGCCAAAAAAAAGGAGCAAGAACCTTTGCCATTGGTCCCAGCAATATGGATACTTTTAAAATTCTCATGTGGATGGCCGAGCTGGGCACTAAGTTGCTGGATATTTTTAAGGTCTTTCTTGAAGGCTTTAGGACCTACCCGCTGAAACATAGGCAATTGCCTGAACAAAAAATCTTCTATGTCCTTGTACCTACCTATCTTCATGCCCTGATTAGCTGCGCTCATAATCGAGAGATAAAAATAAGAGTATTCACCATTTTAAAAAGCTGAATTAGATATTGTCTAAATCTAAGACGTACGATCATATTATAGCTGGCTCAGGTCTTGCTGGGCTTAGTCTTGCCTACAAGTTGAGCAAGGAAAAGGGGTATGATCAAAAAAAACTACTACTGATAGATAAAGAAAGAAAGACCAAAAATGACCGTACCTGGTGTTTCTGGGAAAAAGGTGAAAATGCTTTTGAAGAAATAGTATATCACCATTGGCCTCGGTTACGCTTTGCCTCTTCATCTATCAACAAGGAGTTAAACATAGCTCCTTATAACTACAAGATGATCAGAGGGCTAGACTTCTATCAGTTTGTTTTAGAAAGCCTGAGCAACGCAGCTAACATTACTATCGTGCAGGACGAAATTACGAGTCTAGAAGAACTTGATGACTCAGTAACTGTACATAGCTCCAGCGGATCCTATGAGGGTGCAATTGTATTTAAGAGTTATCCCGATAAGTTAGATCACACTGATGACCAGTTTGTCTGGCAACATTTTAAGGGATGGAAAATCAAGACAGCAGAAGATACTTTCGATCCGCAAGAAGCAACCCTAATGGACTTCCGTATAGAACAAGGAAAGGATACCATCTTCTTTTATGTCTTACCGACTAGTACAAAAGAAGCTCTGATAGAAGTGACTTTCTTTTCCAAAACCATCCTAGAATCAGAAGTCTATGACCCCTATCTTAGGAACTACCTCTCCAATACTTTAGGTATAAGCAACTATATAGTGGAGGAAGAAGAGCTGGGTGCTATCCCTATGACCACCTACGATTTTCAACAAACAAGAACGGATAGAGTAATTCCCATAGGAACAAATGGCGGAAGCGTCAAGGCCTCTTCTGGTTATGCCTTCAGAAGGGTACAACGAGATATCACAGCCCTCATTCCTTACATTCTTAAGGACAACTTACAGCACTATGCTTTTCCTAGAAATAGATATGTCCTCTATGATAAGATTATGCTCAATGCCATCTTAACTGGAAAAACATCTGGATCAGAAGTTTTTACGCGGCTATTTAAGAAGCTGAGCCCACAAACTATTTTTAAATTCTTGGATGAAGAGGGCAGTTTTTTGACTGATCTCAAAATCTTTACAGCACCTCCTATGCTGCCTTTTTTTAAAGCGTTTGTGGAGGAGGTACTATAAACATTTAAGTGTTACACCTCCTGAGTAGGAAAGCTGTCGCGCTGTAGCTCCTGGTTTCCCACGCTAGCAGGAGTTAAGGGGTGATACTACAAATTCCAATAGTACATAGGTGAACCACAAATACTATATTTAACTTACCTTCGACAAAAAATGATAACATGATTTCAGCCTTGGTTTTTTTATTTGCTGGTGGTGGTTTTGTCTACTCTCTTTTAAGCGGTCTATTCAAACTGATGAATTATGACTTTGGTAAAGATGGCCTTACAGGCAGTACAATCTTTTCCATTTTTAAGTTGGGCATTATCTGTCTGGTCGTACTTATACTTTTCATCATGTTCGGGATTCCTTTTCTAGAAGCGAACGGTTACGAATAATTTTTTTGACTTCCACTTATGAAACAACTCCTAATTTGTTGCCTCGCTTTTGCTCTACTGACCAGTTGCAAAGCAACAAAACAACTTAATTATGAAACTAAACAAGTACTATCTTCTTCCAACTTCAGTAAAGAACAATTGTCTCTTTTTACTGATGGCACTGCTGAAGATCCTATGCGGCTATTCCTTTTGACTAACACCTCTGATTCTATTCTACTCAGGAAAAAATCCTCCACTGTCATTGCAGACCCTAACGATAGAAACCTAGAACTATTCATCTCAAGAATGTATAGTACCGTACGTGATAGTATGTCTCTAGGTGTCGGTATAGCAGCTCCTCAAGTGGGTATACTTAAAAACATCATTTGGGTACAACGCTTTGACAAACCAGAATTCCCTTTTGAAGTGTATCTCAATCCTGTT
>CALLAE010000176.1 GCA_938002665.1 uncultured Saprospiraceae bacterium
AAAGGCTCCAACTCTGTGCTACAAGGGGCGCAAAGCATAAGTGGTCAGATCAATATAGTCCCGCATGCTGCAGATGAAACAGATAGGTTATATCTCAATGCTTTTGGAGACTCCTTTGGCGGCACGCAATACAACATCAACTTTGCAAGTACCAAAACTAACTGGAATAATTTCACGACAGCACACCTGACTACCCCGGCCGCACTCAGAGATAAAGATGGTGATGGCTTCAGGGATATCGTACAGACTAATAGAATGAGTTTCTATAACAAATTAAGCTATCAAAATCCTGAAAAAGATAAATTTAAAGCAGAGTTCGGTGTGAGGTTTTGGAAAGAAAAAAGAGAAGGTGGGCAGTTAGAATTTGAGGCTGACAAACACCTTGGCACACAAGAGTATTATGGACAACATGTAGATTTAATACATGCGGACCTATACACGAAGCTGAGCTATAGCCTGAGCGATGACGTCTCTCTTACCTTTCAAAATTCAAATTTCAAAAATGCACAAGACAACTATTATGGCATAAAGAGATATGAGGGTGAGCAGCTAAACATTAGTAACAACTTATTCATGGATTTCTTCTATGGGAATAATGACAACAATCTCAAAGTCGGCATCAGTTATATAAGCAACAACATACAGGAAACCATAAGTGAGGTGCAGGATATTAACTTTATGGATTTCGAAGGTGACTATGATGGCTCCTACACCTTGCCAGGTGCCTATGCCGAGCATTCATTTAACCTCGATAAAATAACTTTAATTACGGGACTAAGAGCTGACAAGTATGCAGATCTGGGGGTAAAGGCAGTCCCTAGACTCTTGGTAAGATATGAGATATCTGAATCTTCTGATCTAAGATTTTCCATAGGCAAAGGCATTAGGATAGCACATATATTTTCTGAGAGAATCAACTTGTTATCTGGTAATAGAAATATTGTATTTGAAGAGCAGCTGCGACCAGAGGAATCCATCAATACTGGCATAAACTATGTACACAATTTATTCTTAGAAAAGGTGGATATCACTTTATCGGGTGATGCTTATTATACCATGTTCCAAAATCAGATTTTCCCTGATTATGATCGAGAAATAAGCACCGCCTTTGTATCTAACTTTACTGGAGAAAGCACTTCTAAAAGCCTTCAGTTGGAATCAAAATTTAGTTTTCAACAGAATTATGACCTGAAGCTATCATACAATTATCTCGACTTATATCAAGTCAGAGAAGGTGTAAAGTTCATTCAGCCTTTTATTCCAAAGCACAAAGTCTTGGTGAATAACTCTTACTCCACTGAAAATGATGATTGGCAAGTTGATGTAACCTATAAATGGTTTTCTGAAAAACGACTACCTATAACTTCCAGTCACCCGCAGAACTACCAGCTTCCTGATTACTCAGAGACTTATAGTGATCTGACTTTGCAAATAACGAAGAGATGGCCCTCTTTTGAAATCTATACTGGCATAGAAAACATCTTCGACTTTAGACAAGAATTTCCAATCTTGGCCTCCGATGATCCCTTCGGTCCTTATTTTGATCCTGCCTTCAATTGGGGTCCGACCAAAGGAAGAGAATTCTACCTGGGATTTAGATATAGATTGGAGTAAGAGAGAAGATGAGTTTTGATTGTATCTTCCCGCTAATCTGCCTATAGCGCTGGTTTATGAAGTGCAAAGAGCTGCGCTACTAAATCCTCCTCCACATAGTCGCTCTCATACTTAAAATGCAGTTTCTCTAGCACCCTAGTAGAGCCAGTATTCTCTGGTAAGACTAACGCTATAATTTTACTCAAACCTAAAGCTTCAAAGCCCAGCTTAACACTTGCTCTACCAGCCTCTGTCGCTATCCCTCTCCCCGAATAAGCTTGCACAAATCGATATCCTAGATCTACTTCCTTCATATCTTCTAGATACTTAAGTCCTGTAAATCCGATAAACTTTTTATCAGCTTTCCACTCTACCGCTAGCCTCCCATATCCATACTTTGTATAATCCCCTATGACATTCTCCACTATTCTGCGCTCTACTTCTTGCTTAGAAACTACTCCCCCATCTGCCGTATATCGGTTCACCTCTGCATCTAGATTCATCTGATAAGCAGGCTCTATATCTTCGACTGTGAACGGGCGGATGAGCAACCTTTCAGTTTCAATAAATAGCTTAGATAATGCCATCGCAGAACTTTGTAGAATAATAAGAACTAGAAAATAGCTCAAAGATACAATATGGAATTCTACTAGGAGTTATATAACACATCAGCTTAAGCTAAGACCAACTTCATCATCTATTAGCCTGAGCTCCTTCTTTCACAATCAAGCAAATGAAAAAAACAACCTTTTTAGTCTGCTATCTCTTGCTCACTCAAGCACTTACAAGCTATACTCAAGATGTCATAATGCATGAGTATAACCTGCTTACCAAAGAGTTATCAATATTGAATTTCGGAACTAGTAACATGAATGTAGAATTTGATTTCACTGAAAGTCATGTAGGATCTGCCACAACAGCAGTTACTTTAAACTCGCTTGTGCCAGATGGCAATTTCTCAAGACTCAATAAGATAGAGCGGGAAGTATCATATCCCATAAGCACTGCAGTCAAAATAGAGTCCAAATTTAATGGACAAGTAGAGTGCTCATGCTCTGGAACAATGGTGAGTAAAAAACATGTGATAACTGCTGCACATTGCTTTCTGGAAATAGGCACGAGTAATTTTCTATCTGACTCCCTTGCTGTCTATCCTGCATTTAATAACGGCAGAAGACATGAATTATTTGGTGAGCAAGTTGTAAGGAAAGCTTACTTCTTTGTCGATTGGAATCTTGACGGAAATGATTTTATCATTCTGGAACTAGATCGTGAGATAGGGAAAGAAACTGGGTGGCAAGGTATCGCCTTCAATAATTCAGATGATGCATTACGAGACCAAGTTTTTCATAAATATTCTTATCCCTGCTTTGAGTGGGGCCAAGCAGATACCTTCAATGGAGATACCTTATACTACAGTTATGGGTTATATAACCGTGTAGATAATTTCATAGGTACAGAGTATGTTACTAATGGGTGGACAGGTGAGAGCGGTAGTTCTATATTTTTGACAAATGCAAACAATGAGAACTATGTCTATGGCGTCGGCACTTGGGCTCATAATATGAGACATAGTAGAATAGACGAAAGAGAGTTCTTTGGAATGAGCAAAATCCTAGAAGGATACAACTCATCTACCTTTGAGGGGCCTCAGGAAGCAAACATAAATATCTACCCTAATCCTGCTCGGGATTACATTACTGTCTACACTGGATTATTACAAGAAACAATAGCAGTAAAAATAATTAATCAAACAGGGCAATTAATTCAAAATTTCGAAGTTGGAAATCGTGAGACAATAGTTAAGATAGACACTAAAGATTTACCAAATGGGACTTACCATTTAGTTCTGTCTGCGGCAGACGGACTGGCTACTAAGAGGTTTATTAAACAATGAGATAAAAGACTACAGTACTCTCATAGACTATAATTCGGTTAATAATTCAGGAATCATTCAACCACGATGCAGCATACGATTGACTATACATCAATGAAAGAACTGCTAAGTTAAAATGATTAAACGACATAATTAACTGGGGACTCAACCTAGTAAATATAAAAGAGGAAGTTTCATAACGAAATCCATGCTCTGAGACTTCCATATTCGAACACCTCTCATGTAAGGGGATAAGACAAATTATACAAAAAGAGGCTGAACTCATACTTATGAGACAGCCTCTACTAGTTTATAATAACCGTCTAAAAACTAAACTATATTTCATTTAAAAACCTTTACGTCTACTCATCGGAATTTCTTTTCTTTTAAAGTTAAAGATATAATCTAGAGACAATTCTAAAGAGCCTGTAGTTTCAGTCCTCAGATCACTCAGTGGAAGATCGTAGGAGGCCCCAAGATTAATAAACTCTCCAAGCAAAAACTCAGTGCTAACTCCAAAAGCATCACTACTTCTGTAATGAGTTCCTATAGCAAATCCTTTTATAAGCCAAAGATTTGCTCCCCACGTAAATTGAAGAGGAGCCGATTGCTCATATTTTAACAAAATGGTCGTTTCTAACTGCATGTCAGATTCTTCAGCATAAAAGACTGCTCCTGTATGCAGATAAAAATGAGGGCTCCTCTCTGGTGTAAGCTCAGATCCAAATGACCTGAGAGTAGGCACTGAAAGTCCCACAAAAAATTGCTTAGTATAATAGTAAGTACCTAGCCCTACCGAAATCGCATTTGCATTGAAGTTACCTCTATCGTAGACATTATCCTCTAGGTCAGAATATCTAATATCTGATAAGGTACTGCTGAATCTATGCAAACCCAATCTTAAACCTCCAACAATGTAAGCGTCCTCCAATAAAATTCGATAAGCATAATTAGTTTGAAGATCTAATCTACTGTCTACACCTATACTTTCAGATGCTGCTGAAATTCCTAAACCTACTTTATCATCAAACAAATTAGCATTAGCGCCTACCATCATAGTTTTTGGCGAACCCTCTAAGCCCAACCATTGATCTCTATAGTTGGCTGTTATCTGCATATTACCTGCCCCTTTAGATCCTGCATATGCTGGATTAAAAAAGAGAGGGTTTCTACTGTATTTTGTCAAGATTACATCTTGCTGAGACACCAAGGGTAAAGAGGCACTCAGAATTATGATTATATATATTATATTTTTCATTGCTTTATTTTATAGTTGATTATCTACGTAAGTCTAAATACATTGCGTAAGTCTGATAAGACAACCTTTGGTTCTCTACTCTATGGAAATCTACCATCAGATAATAAGTGCCTTCTGGCAAATCTTCTCCATTCGTGCTCTGACCACCCCAAGTATTATCATAATCATACTCTTCCCAGACCATCTGTCCCCAGCGGTTAAAAATCCGAATATCAAATGGCGTGCATTCTAATGGCCCATTAATTCTCAAGACATCATTAAAGCCATCCCCATTAGGTGTAAATCCCGTAGGAATATCCATCATAGATGGACCACATGGATTATTGTCTACTTCTATATGCTTGCAAATGAAGAAGACGGATACACAGATATCTTTCACCCAACATGCCTCCTCTGCTGTATTCCCCTCATATACCTCGATGCATATTTCATAACTTCCTGTAGTATCATAGGCATGTGTCCAACTCATGGTATCTGCCGCGCTTATCGTTGTAAAATCTATAGGTGAGCCATCTCCCCAATCAGGCTCTGACATGCTGAACCAATGACAACTATCAAACTGAGTAGTAGTTACAGTCAGAGTAGTATCTGTTACTGACAAATCAAAACCCAAATCAACTAGGTCACAAAAAGCATCAAAATCAGCACAACACATTCCTGTTGTATCTGGTGGACAAGGCTCATCCTCTAGCAAGACACAGTGCGGATCAGAGGTAGCACAGCACCAGGTAGGAAAATCAACATTCACATCTTCTTTATGACCCACAACAAAGTAACATAGGCTATCCCCAGCTACCGCGCCCGTATAGTCTACACAGATCCAGTCACTCAATGCTCCTGCGCCTAGGGCCGGACTTATAGTAATCGGATTAGGAGACACAGAAGTTCCCGCAGGCTGCAAGCCTATAAGATCCAAAGATTCTATAGAGAAAAATGGACTGGTATTATTCTGAATCTTAAAACAATATCTATCTAACTCACAGACTAGCGAGTCAGCTACTACTGCTATACAGCTA
>CALLAE010000177.1 GCA_938002665.1 uncultured Saprospiraceae bacterium
TACCCAGCACTACATCCCTATGGCCACAACTGAAGGTACACTAGTTGCCTCTTATAACAGAGGGCTCAAAGCTTGCGAGCTCAGTGGAGGCATAACATCTATCTGTGTAGAAGAATGTGTCCAGAGAAGCCCTTACTTCAAGCTGAGAAGTATTACCTCCGCTATAGAATTTACCTCTTGGGTAACAAAGCAATTGAGCACTTTCAGAGCGCTTATCTCTAAGACCAGTCGATTTGCAGAACTCAAAGATCTACATTTTACACAAGAAGGCAACGCTGTAACAGTAACCTTTGAATATACAACTGGTGCGGCAGCTGGACAGAACATGACCACAATTGCTACGGCAGCATGCTATTCATATATCCTTGCTCAGTCTCCTCAGGAAATACTAGAGTCCCTGATAGAAAGTAATTTTTCAGGTGACAAAAAAGGAAATCTCAAAGCTTTGTCTAGAGTGCGAGGGAAGAAAGTAGTAGCTGAAGTAACTCTGTCTCGTGAGGTAACTCAGTCCGTGCTGAAAGCCACCCCAGAAATGATTGTAAAAGTATGGCGTGCAGGCACCTTGAGTGGTATACAATCTGGCACCCTTGGCAACCCTGCTCACATAGCCAATGCCCTAGCAGCAATCTTCCTTGCTTGTGGTCAAGATGTGGCTTGCGTGGCGGAATCATCTGTGGGTATAGTACGGATGGAAGTCATAGAGTCAGGAGACTTATACTGTTCGTTGACTCTACCCAACTTGATCGTAGGCACTGTAGGCGGCGGCACTGGCCTAGCGACTCAGCAAGAAGCGCTGGGGATAATCGGTTGTGCGGGAGCGGATGGGGCAAGAAAGTTTGCAGAGGTCTGCTGTGCGGTTGCAATGGCGGGTGAGCTGAGCATAGCAGGGGCATTGAGTGCTGGGCATTTTGCGGCAGCCCACCAGTCTCTTGGAAGAAAAGGTGGGAAGTCCTAGGCAAAATCACTATCACTCTAACTGAAAAATTGCTATGTTCATCTATACAGAATCAAATAAAGTAGTTCAAAAGACAATTCCAATAAGTAATCCCTTCCTGCCTAATCTTAACAGCGACTGCTGCGTTACCTTCTAATATAAATCGCGACAGTTGTCAAAACTTGGTATTGTTATCGTCCTTTTTTTAAGCATACTGGCTACAAATTCCTACAGCCAAACCTGCTGCTCTGCCGGTGCGCCTATCAGCACTATGTTAAATATTAACTCTGGGGACCAGAAAACGATCTCATTCCAAGCCAACTACGAATACAAAAGTATCAATAGATTGGTCAGTGATGATATGATTTTAGAAAACGATCCCAGAACTAGATATGGCCAAAACATCTCATTCAAGGTGGATTACATCTTGAGTAAAAGATGGGCGATGACTGCACTCCTTCCGTTAGTACATCAGGCCAGAACAACCTTTTCGGAGTCACAAAATAGTTTTGGCATTGGAGACTTGACCTTGCTTGGGCAATATGCAATTTTGAAACTCGCTTCTACTGAACTCAATGTAGGTCTAGGACTCAAGCTACCCACTGGAAGTACTTCTCATAAAAGTGCTGCTGGCATCTTTCTTTCTCCTGACATGCAGAGTGGGAGTGGAAGTCTAGATTATATTTTTAGACTTGCCGGAGTTACCTCCAGTCAAAAATTTCCTTTTTTGACTACTAACTATGCTGTAAGTTATAAGAAGAATTCCGCCAATGACAGCTTCGCTAGTACAGAGAACTTTGGTGGCCGTAGCTTTACTTTCGGGGATGAATTATTAGGCCAACTTGGCTTTGCATATCAATTCATATCCAAGAATGGTTTTTGGATTCCAGATACCGTCTTTAAGTATCGACGCGGAACTGCTAATACTGAGCAAACAGTATCAGCACCTAACAGTGGAGGTCAGTGGACTAGCATAGAGGGTGGTTTATCTTTTGTTCCCAACGAAAGATACAGCATTAGAGCAAATATAGAATTACCAATACATCAGAAAATTGAAGGACTTCAGATTACGACTGATCTCAGTTTTGGAGTCCAGTTTAAATATAATTTCTTACCAACTAATTTAGATTTACCATGAAATACTTATTTCTCATCAGCTTAACATTCTTATTGGCTTGCGGCTCTGACGATTCTGAACCGATACAATCAAAAGATTGGTTGATTCCCCAAGCACAAGTTCTAGATGGTGGACCAGGAAAAGATGGGATACCTTCTGTAGATAGTCCAAACTTTAGCAGTATATCCGATATAGATTTTCTAACGGATACCGACTTAGTTATCGGAATGGTCCGTAACGGTATCGCTAAGGCTTATCCGCATCCTATACTCGACTGGCATGAAATAGTCAATGACGAAATAGCAGGTGCTAAGTATGCACTAACTTACTGCCCGCTTACCGGTACAGCTACGGCCTGGGACAGAGTTATAAACGGCGAAGAAACGACCTTTGGTGTCAGTGGAAAACTATACAACACTAACCTTATTCCATACGACCGACTTACAGATAGTTACTGGTCTCAGATCAGACTCGACTGTGTCAATGGTGAACTGTCTGGAACGGAAATAGAACTTTATCCTATTATTGAGACAAATTGGAGAACATGGAAAGAAGCTTTCCCAAGTTCTCTCGTCCAAAATACCGACACTGGCTTTAGTAGAAATTATCAGTCTTATCCTTATGGTGATTACAGAACCAATAACGACAATATTATTTTCCCTGTAACACCATCAGACTCACGATTACCAGCTAAGGAACGAGTACTAGGGCTGCTAGGAGAAACTGTCAATAGAGTCTATAGCATAGAGTCATTTACAGACAACATGGCCATAGAAGACAATTTTGACGGAAAAGAGATACTTGTTATCGGTTCTAAAAAAGATAACTATGTTGTCGCCTATGAAAAATCTGTTCTAGAAAATGTTCAAGCTCTCGTAGACGAGTTACCTGCAATAGCCGAAGACTCAAATGGCAACAGAATAGATTTGTCAGGGAAAATCATCAGCGGTCCAATGTCTGGAGAAAAGCTTGAGCCAGTAACCGGCTTTATGGGTTACTACTTTTCTCTTGCTGCATTCTATCCAGGTATCGAGATCTATGAATAATAATCGTTCATGACCAAGTAATAAATAAAGAAGCCGATCAATACTTGACCGGCTTCTTTTGTATTATGCTTTCCAATAGACTACTTACAAGAAACTAGCCACCCAAAATATCCCTATAATTCACTACCCATCTCAGCTCACCGAAAGTCATCCTAAAAGGCATCTTTTTAATAAGTTCAGTATGTGTTAGGTCGGTATATGATTGTGCAACTGCAAGCGCCTTCTCGACTTTCTTATCATCCATCAGATCGTAGATAGATACCTTCTGTTCTTTAATGAGTTTAGCGAGATGTCCTTCTATTGTTCCTCTGGACAAGCCTCTTTCTTTCGCTATTAGATTTAAGCTCTTACCTTCTTTATGCATTTTGTAGGTGATATTATAAGTAGCGCCTTTTTCAGCTTTCTTTTTCTTCTTAGGAGGATTAGAGGAAAGATAAGTTTCTTCACCTTCATAGGCGGGCTGGCCTAAATACTGGATACGGTATAGTCTAGAAAGGAACTTATGGAGTCCTACTTCCATCGCCTCCACTTGTTGCAGATAGGATTTAGTATTTTTCTTGACAGTATATTCACCTTCATGCTTAACTGTTGGCGTCACTATGTTTGTATGAATTTGTTCTGTGAAATAATGAATGGCTTTATTGACTCTTTCTTTCACAAAGGCTTTATCGACTTTTTCATTCTTAAAATAATTAGCCATTTTAAAAATGAAATTATCAGCTACACCAGACAGTATTTCGATTTCTGATTTCAAATCATTTATAAGTTTCTGGCAGTTGGCCTTGCCCGGAATATCTTTTTCAATAAGCACCTCTTGCCATTGCTCCAGATACACTAACAACTTATCATGCCGGAATGCTCGCAGCAAAAGTTCTCTCTCATAATCTGCCTTATCCAACTCAAGCTTCACTTCCAACTCTTCCAACGGAGGTGCTGACTTATAAAAAGCAACCACTTTAGGTTCTGTAATAATATTCTCTGGTCGAATCTTTGACAAAAGTGTCATCCCTTCTAGCGTTCTACACCTACTCAAGGCGACATACAATTGCCCAGACGCAAAGGTCGACGCCAGATCAAGAACCAGCTTATCAAAGGTTAAGCCTTGGCTCTTATGCACAGTCACAGCCCAAGCCAATCGCAAGGGAAACTGCTTAAAACTGCCAATCTCATTCTTGACGATCTTATCAGTACCTTCATCTAACTCATATCTGATATTCTTCCATTCTACAGGCTCGACAATTGTTGTGGTATTGTCTTCTATGCCTTTGACTTTAATGAGTTCATTTTCTATCTCAGTTATCACTCCTATCTTTCCATTATAATACAAACCTTCAGGATGGTTTCTGATAAACATGACTTGAGCACCTTCCTTTAGATTTATTATTTCAGGTGTTGGATAAGTATTCTCAGAAAATTTTCCAGTGATGGTCGCTGAAAGACTTACAAACTCTGAGCTAAGATTTACCAGGGCTTCCTCATTAATAGCATCAGCTT
>CALLAE010000178.1 GCA_938002665.1 uncultured Saprospiraceae bacterium
ACAAAGTGAAGCGGAGAGTCTTACGCCTCAGTTAGGGATAGGTCATAATTTTACTCCGAACTATAGCCAGTATGGACGAGACCGAAGTTTCCTCCACTCATAACCTCGGTCGGAATGGAAAAAGTTCTAATTTTTCAACTCGACCGCAACGAAGTGAAGCGGAGAGTTCTTACGTCTCAGTTAGGGATAGGTCATAATTTTACTCCGAACTATAGCCAGTATGGACGAGACGAAAGATTCCTCCACTCATAACCTCGGTCAGAATGAAAAAAGAGTTCGATTTTTTATTCTCTTTTTCAACTCGACCGCAACAAAGTGAAGCGGAGAGTTCTTACTTCTCAGTTAGGAATAGGTCATAATTTTACTCCGAAATATAGACAGTATATATAAGACGGAAGTTTCCCCCACACGTAACCTCGGTCGGAATGAAAAAAGAGTTCCATTTTTTATTCTCCTTTTTCAACTCGACCGTAACGAAGTGAAGCGGAGAGTTCTTACGTCTCAACTAGGGATAGGTCATAATTTTGCTCCGAAATATAGCCAGTATAAACAAGCCGAAAGATTACTCCACTCATAACCTCGGTCAGAATGAAAAAGAGTCCCAATTTATATTCTCTTTTTCAACTCGACCGTAACGAAGTGAAGCGGAGAGTTCTTACGTCTCAACTAGGGATAGGTCATAATTTTACTCCGAAATATAGCCAGTATATATAAGACAGTAGATTCCTCCACTCATAACCTCCATCAGAATGAAAAAAGAGTTCCATTTTTTATTCTCTTTTTCAACTCGACCGTAACAAAGTGAAGCGGAGAGTTCTTACGTCTCAGTTAGGGATAGGTCTTAATTTTACTCCGAAATATAACCAGTATGAACAAGACAGAGATTCCTCCACACGTAACCTCGATCGGAATGAAAAAAAGTTCTAATTTTTCAACTCGACCGTAACAAAGTGAAGCGGAGAGTTCTTACGTCTCAGTTAAGGATAGGTCATATTTTTGCTCCGCACTAAAGCCAGTATGGACGAGAACAACATTAACCAAGTATAGATGAAAAAGAATTAAAAGTTCAAAAGTTGAGAATCTAGAGCATCTCTTACTTAAGCCTCAGCTTGAAACCCATACCAAACGACAACTTATTCAGCTCATCATTATAAGGCCCAATATCTTTATTGAAGAAAGTTTGATCATAGGTGGTCCTAATGTATACTGCAAAGTTGTCAGATACATTTCGCTCAGCTCCTAGGCTGATATTTCCTCGTAGTAAGTAGTTGTTAGACTTAGTTTTGTAAGTAACGAAGTCAGGTATTTCTGGTGTATGTCCAAATATTCCAGAGGTAAAAGTTCTATTGTAAAAATCTGGCAGCTCCTCAGGCAAAGGGTCAGGACCGATTGGCCCACCACCTTCTTTGATATCTACAATTTCATAAGTTGTCTTGGCAATGATATCATTGTTAAGGCCTAGACCAGCAAAAACCGACCATCGCCCATTTGCGATAAAATGATACTTCATTTTTAAAGGCACTGAAATGAAATCCAAATTTATTTTTTGGAAATCGACCGACCTAGCTCCTGTGGCTGTCGAGTACATAATCTTTCCAGAATCAAAAGGCGTATAATTCAAGCTAGAATACCCCAGCCCAGTCTCTACTTCCCATCTACCCTTCTGCTTACCCACTAGTAGCTCAGCCGCATAGCCATACATCTCATGTGTCAGCCCTTCTAGACCTACGTCTGTATTGTAAGGTGTAGAGATGTAATTATTCGTCATAGCATTGTAGAGATGTATCCAGTTGCCCTCATCTACATAAGTCTTCTTTTCTCTCAAAGTGATAGGCTGCGGATCTTCCGGCTCTCTTAAAGCTCTCTCTCCTATCATCGCTATTGCTAGAGGTGCAGAACTAATTAAAGCATCTAATTTTTTCTTTAAAGATCTATCTACAGCGGTCTCAAGTTCTGATTGGTTATTATTGTATTCTTGCTTGGCGAGGCTTGTCTTATCTTTTTCTACTACAGCAGCGCCATTGATTTCATCACTTGGGGCGACAGTCAGAGTATTATTGCCTCCTTCAGCTCCTCCTCCAGAGATTCTATCATTAGTAGTCTTTACAATGGACGATTGGTTAACTTTTTCTTCTGATACATTTTCAGCATCTTCTTGCCCACTTACTTCTATTGCAGCGACGTCTTGGACGACCTCATCACTAGTTCCTATACTCTTGCTTGAGCTCAAACTCTCATCTACACTTCCACTAGTACCTAGACTTTCGTTTTGACTAGTAGAACGTTCAACCTGAGCTATCGGCTTGTCTACTTTATTAGACACAAACATGTACAGGTGATTCCCCAGAGTGAAAAGCAATAAGGATACAAAAAGCATCTCCATCGTCTTATAGGAGAATATCTGTTTTCTCAGTCTCGCAATGTTCTCTAGCCTTGCCTTGAGCATCAGCCAGTGTTCAGAATTATATCTGACTTTCATATCACCCAGACGCTGCCCTATACTATCTAGCTTAGCATCTGCGTAGATGGCATCAGATTTTCTTTTCTTATCCAAAAACTTATCCCACTGAGGCGCACTGTCCGAAGTATAGTTATCTAGAGTAGTAACGACTTGATTATCGAATAACTCATTCTGATATTCAGCATCAGCTTCTGCCTTTTGTTTCTTGAAAGCTTCCCACTGTGGCGTACTATCTGAAGTATACTTATCAAAATTAGAAACAACCTGATTATCGAATAATTCATTCTGATATTCAGCATCAGCTTCAGTTTTTTGTTTTTTGAAAGCTTCCCACTGCGGCACAGCACTGGCCATTACATATCCAGCTACAGCTGCTCGTACTTGCTTATCGAAATCTAATGTTTGTGCACCTTGCTGAACTTTATCTTTATGGGCTAAGAAGGCAGACCATGCGGGCTTCTTATCCGTTATGTAACCTTCTAATTTATCTTGGATGGTTGCATCAAAATTATCTTCGTTTCCAGTCTGCGCTTCTTTGTAGGTTTTGAAAGCTGCCCACTGAGGTGGAGAGAGATCCACATGCGATTCTAATTCAGATTGGATTCTATCATCAAAGTAATTATCGGCTTGATGAGTGAGGGCATCCATTTTATAATCTAAGAAGGCCGCCCATTGTGGTTGTGAATCACTTTCGTATCCTTCGAGACCTGCTCTGATACCTTCGTCAAAACTCTCATCTCCACGGGACAACCCTGCTCTGAAGGCTGAGAATGCATCCCACTGCGGTAAGGAATCAGTATGATAGTCCTCAAGGGTAGATTTGACCTGCTCGTCAAATCCGCCATCCTCACTTTCTGACACAACTCTTTCTTTGTGTGCAAGGAAGCCAGTCCAATTAGGACTCGTAGGACTCTGATAAGCATCTAACTTTTCTTTTAGCTGATTATCGAAAGGTGTCATAATAGCAGCATCTGCTATCTGTTTCTTTTTCAGAAACAACTCCCAGTCAGGAGTTAAATCTGGTTTAAATCCTGACAGTTTGCTTTTGATTATATGTTCAAACTGTTTATCGTTCATTTACAATGCCCTCGGCGAGTAGTATAGTTTTCAGTTTAGTTCTTGCTTTTACTAAGTTAGATCTAGACGTACTCTCAGTTATGTCTAGTTGAGCCGCAACCTCTTTGTGGGAGAAGCCCTCTATCACATACAAATTGAATACTGCTCTGTATGCAGGAGATAACTGCTGGAGCGCAGAGATAATTTCTTGTGCAGACATCTGACTGACTACATCAGGATCAGTATTAGATACTGATCTAGCATCATCAATATTCTCTGTTCTTCGTCTCGATTTCTTTCTGTAATAATCTATTGAAGTATTGACCATTATACGTCTTATCCATGCGGTCAGAGAAGTACCTACAGTGTACTTACTGATATGACGGAACACTTTAATAAATCCTTCATGAAGAATATCTAGCGCTTCTTCTTCATCGACGGCGTATCTTAGTGTCACTGGATACATACTTGAATAATATTGTTCATACAATTTTTTCTGAGCCCATTCCTCCTCTCGGACGCAGGCCTTGATAAAATCTTGTTCGTTCTCTTTGATAGCTAATGTTACTTCCATACGAATGCTATTTAATAGCTCATAATGCGGTGAAATTTATATGCCCCCTTAAAACGCCATGAGACTGATAACTGCTGCCCATTTCCATAAACACCTTACAATATACATCTACCTATGCTGAGATATCGTATCAAATAGCGTACAATTACTGACGTTAAAAGCTTACATGGCGAAATAACACCTATATAATCTACTTATAATCAGTTACTTAAACATATATTGACAGCTATTTTACTATTAAGAAATATTTATAATATATCGTTCCTAGATCAATTTTCGGCTGTCTCTAACCTCCCTTCCTTGTCTCTATTTTTCCTCAATTCTCTTATCAAAAAATCCTTTCAGAAAATATATATTTGCAACATTATCAGTGTAATAAATATTAACTGAATAACATATATGAGTAAAATAAGATCTATAGATATAAGTAGCAAGGATGGAAAGAAACATCCACTAGAAGGAATGTACAAAGAGTATTTTCTAGACTATGCTTCTTATGTGATCTTAGAAAGAGCGGTACCAGCAGTGGAAGATGGTCTGAAGCCAGTACAGAGAAGACTGCTACACAGTATGCGAAAGATAGATGATGGCAGATACCATAAAGTGGCTAACATCATAGGTCAGACCATGCAGTATCATCCCCATGGAGATGCTGCAATAGGTGGTGCCCTTGTCAAACTAGGACAGAAAGACCTACTCATAGATACCCAAGGAAACTGGGGAGACTACAGAACTGGGGATTCGGCTGCAGCCTCTAGATATATAGAAGCTAGACTTACCAAGTTTGCCAAGCATGTCGCTTTCAATCCACAGACCACTGAATGGCAGATGTCCTATGATGGACGAAATAAGGAGCCTATCACTCTACCGATGAAATTCCCTATGGTTCTAGCCCAAGGAGTAGAAGGTATAGCAGTAGGACTAGCAACCAAAATCCTTCCGCATAACTTTATAGAACTTATAAAAGCTTCCATTAAGATCCTCCAAGATAAAAGGGTCAAAATCTATCCTGACTTTCCTACTGGAGGTCAGATAGATGTATCAGATTATAAATCTGGAAAGCGGGGAGGAAAAGTAAAGGTAAGAGCGAAGGTAGAGCAAAGAGATAAAAAGACTCTCGCTATCACAGAGCTTCCATATGGCGTGACGACTCATTCCATGATAGAAAGTATCCTGAAAGCCAATGAAAAAGGAAAGATTCAGATAAAGAAAATCATAGACAACACAGCTGCTGATGTAGAAATCATCTTAGAGTTGCAGTCTGGTGTCTCTCCTGATATGACGATGGATGCCTTGTATGCATTCACAAATTGTGAAGTATCTATCTCTCCAAACGCTGTGGTTATTATCGACAAAAAACCACATTTCCTAGGAGTGGAGGACCTGCTAAAAATCTCTACAGAGAATACCAAGCAGCTTCTGAAACTAGAACTAGAAATCAAAAAGAAGGAGCTCGAAGAGAGATGGCACAGTGTAAGTTTAGAAAAGATATTCATAGAGAATAGAATATACCGTGACATAGAAGAGGCGGAATCTTATCCTGAAGCGCTCAAGCTCATAGAGAAAGGGCTCAAAAAATACGTCAGAACACCTAAGGAAAAGGCTAAGAAAAATGACAACCGTATAAAGCTCGGACGTGATATTACAGAAGAGGATCTGATCAAGTTGTCTGAAATCAGAATCAAGAAAATATCTAAATACAATAAATTCAAAACAGAAGAACTCCTTCAAAGCATAGAAGACGAGCTCAAGCAAGTCAAGCATGACATCAAGCATCTGACGGCTTTTGCGATCGCATACTTTGAAGATCTTTTACAAAAGTACGGTAAGGGTAAGGAGCGAAAGACTGAGATCAAGGAGTTAGATACCATTAAAGCCGTACGTGTTGTCGCTAAGAACGCCAAGCTCTATCTAGACAGGAAGGAGGGCTTTATAGGTACTGGTCTGAAGAAAGAAGAGTTTGTAACCGATTGTTCTGACATAGATGATATTATAGCCTTGACCAGACAGGGTACTATGAAAGTTGTCAAGATAGGTGACAAGGTCTTTGTAGGTAAGAATGTCTTGCATGCAGATGTCTGGAAAAAAGGAGACGAGCGGACAACTTATAATATGATCTACCTTGATGCCAAGACGGGCAAAGCTATGGGTAAACGTTTCAATGTGACTGGCGTGACCAGAAACAAAGACTACGATCTCACAACTGCTGTCAAAGGCAACAAAGTATACTACCTCAGTGTACAGCCCAATGGGGAATCAGAAGTCGTCAAGATACAACTGACTGCTGCTTGTAAGGCTCATAAGAAACAGTTTGAATTTGATTTTGATACACTAGAGATCAAAGGCCGTGGCTCTAAAGGAAATATTATTACCAAGTATCCTATACGTAAGGTGACACAGCTAGAAGTTGGAAGTTCCTCTCTTGGAGCAGTTAAACTATGGCTGGATACTGTGAGCGGCAGATTGAATAAAGAGGAGCGCGGGAAGTTCTTAGGAGAATTTGATACCGGTGATATGGTGGTAGCTGTCTATAAAGATGGTTCTTATCTAGTCTCTGATCTTGATCAAAATAAGAAATATGATCCTGCAAAATTACTTGACTTAGACAAGTTCTATGATGACACTGTAATCTCTTGCATCTATTATGAAGGGGAAAAAGGTTGGACCATGGTCAAAAGATTCGGCATAGAAACCAATACTTTAGACCAATCATTTAAGTTCATCAGCGAAGCCGCTGGATCAAAATTGTACTATGCTACCCTGGCTCAAGAACCTGTAGTTAGATTCAGTTACAAAAAAGATAAGGTCAGAAAAGAAGAAGTGCTGGAGCTAGAAGAGTTTGTAGATGTGAAAGGATGGAAGGCCCTCGGTAATAAGCTAGGAGACTATAAAATCCTCAAAATAGAAGATGCTGGTGATCATACTGATCCAGATGTAGAAATAATTACTGAGGAAACTGAGACTTCCAGTCCAAAACCACGTCAAAAGAGCACTGCAAAGGCAAAAGCGCCGGTAATGACTGCTCCAAAGGCTAAAACAACAGCCAAAAGCAAGAAAAAGCCAGCGACAAAGAGCAAAAAATCAAGTTCTAAGAGTAAATCAAAAAAGAATCCAGACAAATTAAGCCCTGGAGATACCATTGAGTTTGATTTCTGATACTTTTGCAACGAATTAACAAACAAACTAAAACCAATTATTATGCTTAGTAGCTTAGGATTTATGGGACTTTCAGGAGCTGTTGTATTTTGTGTTATCTATTATCTAGTAGAAACTGGAGAGCTGAAATAAGCCACCGTCACACTTTTATAACCTATTTATTATACATCTCACGGGCATGCTCAATGCCCTCTTGCCACCATGCTTTCATTTCAGGAGGGTGGAAGTAAAATGAATGTTGGGTTAGCTCTCTCGGAGCAAAAATAAAATTGACCTTGACATCATCATTATATATACTTTCTAAATGCCCTAGGAGAACATCATCATAGGCTATCTGCTTTTGCATGAATAGAAAGGACTTTAGTAGCAGATCAAAAGCATTGTAGGTTTTCACATCGTTTTTAGGACGCCTTCTAGGATTTAGTACGATACAATCTATTTCTGTAGCACCTATATTTATCGCTTCCTCTATCGGGATATAATTTCCAAAGCCCCCATCCGCATACTCATAGCCATTCTTTTGGACCAAACTCATGAAAGGAATGAAACTACTAGAAGCCCACATCCAGTCCATAAAGTCTTCATGTAAGCAGTCTATAGCGTAGCGGTACTCAACGGTAGTCCTCGTAATGTTGGAAACTGTAACAATGACTTTCTTACCCGAAGCCTGCACTAATCTAAAATCCTCTTTGGATAGGGTCTTGCCTATAGTTCTTCTCAGAGCGGTTGTACTCCCAAAGGTCTTTTTCTTCTTCAGGAACATCTTGACAGTACTTCTATGATTGATAGAAGCTTTCTTCCCTCCATTCCCGTCAGACTTCAGCCTGAAAGGATTGACTGTATAAATGTCTTTTTGTGTGACATTGGTATACATCTCCTTAATCTTGTCTATTTTTCCTATCGCAAGATGTGGCACTAAAAGTGCGCCTGTAGAAGAGCCCACAAAAATATCATAGTCATAGCCTCTTTCTCGTATTAGGTGCTCTGCCACACCTCCAGCAAATGCTCCCTTACTTCCCCCACCTGATATAACTAAGGCTCTCAAGCTCTTTTTTTATTTAATACTTAATTGTTAACAAGATATACTTGCTCTAAGTTCTATAAAAGTTAACTTAGAACTGCTATTATAAACGCTTCAAATTATGGGCCAATCCGCCAATAAATCATTATTCTCGGGACTTTGGGAAAGAAGATTACCTCAGTTTTTTGCCACCTATATAGGTGTTTGTTGGGGAATCTTGCAATTTCTCAATTTTGCTACCAACAGATATGGCCTTGAAGACAGCTACATAGACAAGTTTCTAATCTTCGTAACGGTACTGATTCCTGCAGTACTTATATACATATATAACCATGGTAAACCAGGAAAAGACAGCTGGACGAAATTAGAGAAGTTCTTTATTCCTGACAATTTTATTGTTGCAGCTGCCTTAGCTTTTGTTATCAGTGGCCCACAAGCAGCTTCCGCAGCACCGACTGCTGTAGAAATAACTACTGACGACGGAAACCAAATAACTCGGATGGTTCCTGCCCAATCACAGATCAGACAACTGGTTGTGTTTCCTTTCAAAATTTCTGAAGGTGGTGAAGACTGGGTGAGATTTGGCTTACCTCATCTTATGAAAAAAGATCTCGAACAGGATATGAGAATCTCAGTCAGAGATGCCGGCACCTTAGAATATTATTATAATTCTCATGAATACGAAATAGACGATGACCTCCCTTTCAGTATCAAACTTAAGATTGCTCAAAAAACGATGCTCGACTACTTCGTGACTGGAAATGTTCAACAAGCTGACGGGCAATGGCAAGTAGATATAAATGTAAATGAAACATCATCAGGAGATACTTTTTTCAAACAAACATTTAGCTCTCCTGATCTATACGAACTGACGGATAATATCACTACCGCTCTTTCTAAACAATTGTTCCTTAAAGACAGTGATTCGGAATTTAGCAACTTTACAGATTTGCCTGCTTCTGACCTCATCACTACTAATCAAGAGGCATTAAAAACTTATATCAAGGCTAACCACTTATTCTACTTTGAAGAAGAATATGCCAAAGCCGCTGAATTGTTTCAGTCAGCTATCTCGCTAGATGACAAAAGTGCAGAGCTAAAAGCTATGGCCTCAGCTTGCTTAAAATCTTTAGGAGATATAGAATCCGCAAAAAAATTAATATCTGAAAGTCTAAAGCAAAGTAAAACCCTCCCAGAGCGACAACAGTTTGACATAAAAAAAACCTATTGGGTATATGATAATAAGTTAGATAACGCCTTAGCTCTAATGAAAAATTGGATAAAGTTATATCCTTCAGACTTTGATCCACACCAGCAATTGTTCCGTATTTACAAAATGACCTATCAATTAAGAAAGGCAAAAGATATAGGTCTTACTGCCATCAAGAATGGCCACAAGAACAGAATACTCAAAAGCATGGTAGACCTCTGTATCCAAAACGAAGAGTTTGATGAAGCAGAATCATACCTTATGGAATACCATCTGGCTTATCCAGAACTAGTTAAAGAAGACACCAGGATGGCAGATATTTACATAAAAAAAGGTAACTATGACAAAGCTATAGAATTGTATAATCAACATCTGATAGATGATCCAGAAAATGGGGATTTACAGGCAGAACTTGCAAAGGCTTATTTCATTTCTGGAGAGTTTGAAAAATCAGAACTCACCTTTGAAAGAGCACTGGAATATAGTGTGCAGGCACCTGATTCTGCAGCAATTTACAAATCTCAGTTGGAGCTATTTTCCACTTTAGGTCAGAAATATAAAGTGATAGAACTTTCAGATAAATGGTTGGATTGTCTCAGAAGCTTCTTACCAGAGACTTCTGTAGCAACACAAACTATGGGTGGACTAGGTTACTATGGAATTGTAGGAGCAGGTGATTACATTAGATCTTACTATGGCACACTGGTACAACAAATGCCCCAAATGGCTCCTGTCTTAGACTGCGTTAGTAATTTTATAATTTACCTTTTCGGTAATAATGCTGTAGAATTTAGGAAAATCTACAAAGGTGAGTGCAACCCCATGGTACTCCAAGGCACTCCCAATCTAGAAAATATGGCAAGTGGCTTTCTAAATAGCATGGAAGGCAATCACCAAGCTGCAATTAAAGATATAGAAACCTATATAGAAAATTCTGGCGCTGGTGGGAATGAGTTAGGCTACTTACTTGCCAAAGAATACAGACTACTCGGAAAGGCTGATAAAGGTATTTGGATCTGCAAGGATTACCTAGAAACCTCACCTAATAATACATCACACCTTTTTGAACTAGCAATGTCACAAACAGCCTCGATGGACCTAGAAGGTGCCAAGGAAACTTATAAAAAACTCCAGAAGTTGTGGAATAAAGCAGAACCCGGATTTATATATTATGACGATTATATTGCGCTAGGCAAGCAATTAGGAATAGAGTAAAGGAATGGCAAAAGAAAGAAAAGATAATAGCTTCATAAAAAAGCCGGTCTACCCAGGCGGCCCGCAAGCGTACAGAAAATTCATCAAGGATAACCTCAAGTATCCTAAGTCAGCTCTAGAAAACAAAACTGAAGGAACTGTTTTCCTCAAGTACAGTATCGATCATACTGGCAAGGTGATAGATGCAAAAGTGATCAAAGGCATCGCTGATGGCTGTAACGAAGAAGCAGTCAGAATCCTTAAACTTCTCAAGTTCGAAATCCCCAAAGGACCAAGAAAACTCCGCGTTCTGTTTCACCAAAAAACTCAGATAACATTCCGCCTACCAAAAGAAAAAACTAAACCAACCCCTAAACCTCAATCAACTCCCTCTCCAAAAACCACAAACAAAATGAATCTAATCTACCAATATCAACCCAAAAAGAAACCAACAAAAGAACAGCCTAAAAAAACCAGAAGCTACAGCTACACCATAACAAAAAACTAAACCCCCAACCCTTCAAATATCTGTTATCTGTTATCTGTCTGTTATCTGTTATCTGTTATCTGTCTGTTAACTGTTATCTGTTATCTAACATATCTGTTATCTCAAAACTCAACATACTCCCACACCTCCCCATCCGTAAAAAGCACCCCACTATAAACTCCCTCCCCTAGCAGCTCCACCCTCATAGCCTTATCCTTCAGCACTGCGTTATACGTCTCTGTCTCATAAGAAGAAACCCCTTTTCCATCCTTCATCCAGTAGCTACCCCACCCCGTCATATTCAACTCTATTAGCTTCCCTTGCCTTGTCGCTGTAAACCCTTGTCCTGCAGATGGAATTTTATACTGAGCTACTAAGTCTACATTAGGAATTGGCCGACCATACATAGCCAGGTGATCCACTAAAGGATTCTTACCAGAAAAATCTTTGAGCATAAAGACACCATGATAGTTTTCAGGCAAGTTCAGCATCAGAGTTCTTTCGCTCAGCTCTTGAGGAAATGATTCCACCAGAGACTCCAATAGCTCATTTGAGACTTTCCAATACCCTACCAACTGCTGTTGGAATATCAGACTAGTTATAAGGTATAAACTCAGCAAAGCATAGCAGATTCTTTTAGGCAATCTAAAGAAACATGTGACGAGCAGTAGCATAATGAAGGGCATCAACAAACTACCATACCGATCATTCTCTGACGGATGCAACTGTTGGAAATAAAGCGGGCTGACCAGCAGTATCGCTACAAAGGAGCACAGGAGTAGCGTCACCATTAACCTATTTTGCTTAGTGCCGCTTTTGAGAAGACGATAGACGGTTCTTAAAATAAATAGAATGGCAAGCAATCCAGCCATAGGATGGTGGGCTAGACCATAGAGCAAGGCTTTCGTTTTATAGGGTGCAAAATGGAGGAAACTAATATGCTTGACAAAGTACTTTATCGTGGTCGTCCACATATCTAGAATCATAGAAAAACCTTCCACCGCTATATTATAATGCCCCACTGCTTTACCTATCATTAACTTAGTAAGAAAGAGATAAGCTAGGCATACCAAAATGGAACTAATGATGATCCGCTTATCTTCTCCCCAGCGCGCATAACACCAAGTAAATAAAATCAACATTACAGGAAAGACCAATCCCCACTCAAAACACAACAAGGAAGCCACCTGCAAAAAGCTCATCTTCACCCAATCCAGGGTCTGCTTAGCTCTTAGATACCTTACCCCATAATACAGGGCCATGATAAAAAACATGACAGAACTGATATGCCCCAGTCCCACTTTCCATATCAGGGCTTCCACTTGATAAGGACTGACCATCACTGCAACTAAACTCACTAAGGCTATAGACTTTGCCTTCTCCACTTCAAAATCAGCTAAAAGAATTAAGGACAATCGAAAAAAGTAAAAAAGACCCAGCGCATAAAAGGAGGCAAAAACAAAAAACCAAGGAAAGGCACTAAGACCAAATAATTTGTATAAGCCATAATAAAACACATTAAGCAAAGGCATGAGTGAAGGAAAACCAAAAGAGTACAAAGCATCTAAAATAGACTTGCCCTGCATCTTCGCCCATAGCCCAGTAAAGTCTGTCACAAAGCCCGCATCATAGGCTCTTATATGCAACAAGACCACAGCTGCCAAAATCAATAGAAACTGATATATCGGTTTTTTTTCCAACACAGTATGAAGGTAAGACTTTATCGTTGGTAGAAATTTATAACTAAGTTATCTAAGAATCAGCACATCTTTCTGACCCTATAGGCTATCTTGTCACATCAAATCAGACCAATGAAAAAGCTAAGTTTACTCATCACTCTTTTATGTTTTACTGCTTCTACCTATGGACAGTTCGGTTCGTGGGGAGGCGCTCAGAAATCCAAGATCAAAGGGAAGATTACTGGAGAGCTAGTCGATTCTCTATCTAACCAGAGTATAGGTTTTGCTACCGTCGTACTCATGAAAGCCGGCAAGACCAAAGAAATTAATGGAGTACTTACAGAAGACAATGGGAAATTCAAATTGTCAGAAGTGAAAATGGGTAAATACGATGCACATATTTCTTTCCTCGGATATAATGAGAAAATTATAAGAGATATAGAGCTGACTGGAAAATCTCCAGATCATAATTGCGGTCGCATTTTATTGGCCCCAGCAGATTACCTACTGGACGAAGTAGAAGTCACTGCCAAGAAAGCCTTATTCGAAAACAAAGTAGATAAACTTGTCTTCAATGCCGAAGATGATTCCTCCATCTCTGGAGGTGATGCAACTGATGTACTAAGAAAGGTGCCTACCTTATCAGTAGACTTAGAAGGTAATGTTTCTCTCCGAGGCTCTCAGAATGTTAGAATCCTGATCAATGGGAAGCCCTCAGGAATGTTCTCTAACAATGTAGCAGATGCTCTGAAAATGTTTCCCGCAGACCAAATCAAAAAAGTGGAAGTCATCACCTCTCCAGGAGCAAAGTATGACGGAGAAGGCAGTGCCGGCATCATTAACATTATTACAAAAAAAGAAAATATAGAAGGTATCGCAGGATCTGTGAGTGGCTCCATCGGTAACCGACAGAACAATGGCAATCTAAATCTAAATGCTGGCAAGGGGAGATTTGGTTTTTCATCTGGGGGCGGCTTCTATTACTCTACTCCAGCAGATGCAGATCTTTGTGTCATGAGAGGCTTTGATAATTTCATCTACAATGAAGACCTTGCTTGCCAAGACCAAAATGGTTTGCAGTATAGCAATTCTGGCATTACAACTTCTTCTCGTCTTGGTTTTAATGGTTCAGCCAGTGCCTTTTATGATTTCAATGCCTACAGTGCACTGAACAGCTCTTTTAATATCAGGGGCTTTACCTTTGATACAGATGGGAAATCTACTGGCTACTTTGGGAATGTTTTTGCTTTTGACCCTACTTTCTCCAGATCCAATACGACCAATACCTTGAACTCAGGCTGGGACTGGAATACAGACTTCACTAAGAAATTTGAGAAGAGTGACAAGCAAGAACTAGTGTTTGCGGTGCAAGTTTCCACTAATGATCAGGACCAAGATAATTATGTAAACGATATAGGCTTCATCACCAGAAATGAAGAGATACAAAATGACGGAGACAATCTAGAACTAACCGGACAGATAGATTATGTACAGCCCATAGGTAAATCCAATAAACTAGAACTAGGTGTAAAGACCGTCATCAGAGATATCAAGAGTGACTCAGAATTCCGACCACAAATAGATAATGCCTTTGTCGTAGACGAATCAAGGTCTTTTCTCTTCAACTATGATCAAAATGTGTATGCGGGCTATGCCAGTTACAACTTTTTCATCAAGAAATTTAACTTGGTCACGGGTCTTAGATATGAGCGGACAGAAATAGATGGAGATGGAGCACTAAGAGATGGCAGCATAGATCCTGAATCAGAAGCAGTACTGGCTGGCTTCCCTTTCAGCTATGATAACTGGTTACCTAACTTTGCGATTTCCAGATCCATGAAAAACTTTAGAACTGTAAAGCTATCTTACAGCAAACGCATCCAGAGGCCGAGCCTCTACTATATCAATCCATTTAGAAATACAACTGACTTTGCTAATCTCGTAATCGGGAATCCTCAACTCAGTCCTGAACTCACAGATCAGATAGAGCTTTCTTATAACACTAATATTAAGGGCTTCACTGTATTTAGCAGCCTATACTATAAGCATAATGATGACATCATAGAGCAGATATCTGTCACAGATAATAGCACTGTACTCAGAACCAGCTTTGATAATGTAGGAGTCAATAACTCAGTCGGTATCAATCTTTTCATAACTCGGACACTAGGTCTTTTCACAATCAGAGGGGGAGGCGATATCTATACTTATAATGCCTCTGGTCAGATCAATGGGCAAGACTTTGAAAATGATGCCTTGTCTTATAGGATATTTACGAGCGGAGAGTATGCCTTTACAGGTACGCTAAAAGCAGACTTCTTTGGATTCTTCCAAGCGCCTAGATTTACCTTACAAGGTGAGAATGCCAGTTTCTCTATTATGGGAGTGGGATTCAAAAAGGAGTTCACTAACTATAGTCTTGGTATAAGAATTATAGAGCCTTTTGCGGCCAACAAAAGTTTTGACTCAGATATTACAGGAAGTGACTTCAGACAGATAACCCAGTTCTCTATTCCTTTCAGGTCTTTTGGTATCAACTTCAGCTATAAATTTGGTAAGGTAGATTTCAAAGAAAGAAAATCTAAGATTAAGAACTCTGACCAGAAAGCTGGAGAAGGTCAAGGCGGCGGTGGCGGCCAAGGAGGTGGTGGAATGGGTAGAGGCTAAGTACCTCCTATACCAGGAGGAAAAACTAAGAACATAAAAAAGGGTCAGCATATGCCGACCCTTTTCATTTTGGTTTATAACGTCTATTAGTCTTAAGCGTCTCCGTACATTTCTTTTCTATACTCAGCATTGAGTATCTCGTTTCTTCTCTCTACACTAGGCTTTACGAAGTGCTTTCTTCTTCTTATTTCTTTAAGCAATCTAGTTTGCTTGAATTTTCTTTTGTATCTCTTCAGCGCTCTATCTATTGATTCGTCGCTTTTTACATTTATTATTAACATCTAAGCTGTTTATTTTTTAGTGGCGCAAATATAGAAATTTATTATAATTATAGCAATATACTAAACCAAATGCTATGCCTAAAACTATCATAGAATCCTGTGTTTCCTCACTTTCTGAGTCCATTGCCGCAGAAAATAATGGCGCAGATAGGCTAGAATTATGTTCCAGGCTAGATTTGGATGGCCTTACGCCTCCCCCTCAGCTAGTAGAAGCAGTCCTAAATTCAGTAAATATCCCAGTAAAAGTGATGATTAGGCCTAGAGAAGGTGATTTCACTTATAGCCCAGAAGAAAAGAACCAAATCAGAAAAGACATAGATCAGTGCAAAGCTCTCCATGTCAGACACTATGTATATGGCAGTATCCTAGATGGCAGATTAGACCTAACTGACCTCATAGAGGTATATAACTATATAGTAGATGATAACTATCCTATAGAAAGCTTTACCATACACAAAGCCATAGATACCAGTTCTGACCCTCTTGGAGATATGGAGCTCTTGCTAGAACACTTTCCTCTGAATGGAGAACACTTACTCTCTGTCCTCAGCTCTGGCACCGCAGATACTGCTTTAAATGGTGCTGCTTTCTTAAATGAGATGATCACCCTTGCAGAAAATAACATAGAAATAATAGTAGCTGGCAAGGTCACCACCAGCAATCTCCTCCATGTAATGGACCAGATACCAAGCAAAGCATATCATGGTAGAAGGATAGTTGCACTTACTTAAGATCAAATAACTAGTTGATTTCTATGGTGGTCAACTTATAGAAGTCACAATTATTCCCTGAAAACTGTAAGCTAGCTGTCATAAAATGTATGCTTAAGGTCAATTGTAGTACCTCCGTAGCTGTCTGTCACCTCTCAGTAGAAGGATCTCCATGAGGTGGAACTATGAATTATCTGTCTTTATAGTACCACCTGAAAAAACAATAAGCTATGAAAACATTCACTATCATTTTACATTTCTGCCTCTTCGGTGTTCTTAATCTATCAGCATCTACAACACCGACTCCCCCAGCAAAGACATATACAGTAGAAATGGATATGGAAGGTCTAGGCGCTAGAACTCTATACATGGAAAGCGAAGACCACTTAGAATTTGATACTGAACAAATTATAGATATGGTACAGATTTTTGATTCTAAAGGGAATCTCGAATTTCAACTACCAGTTCTTTCAGACCAAGTCAGAATAGGCAAAAGCCTTTTTGAAAAAGGTGAATACACGTTAGGTTTTTTACTCAGTAATCAGGACTCATTGAAGTTCGCAAAAGTTAAGGTTTTATAATATTTCTTATTAAGGGTGTTAAAGGTCAATAGGTAATCTGTTGGCCTTTATTTTTTTGTACTAAGCGAAGCTGAAAATAGAAGGAAAGGGGTATAAAAAAAGATCGGTTTCAAATAAAACCGATCCTCGAGATTGAGTAATTAAATCTTGATTTAGGGACTAAATCAAAAAATGATGATTAATCGAAAGCTAAGATATAGTATTATATCATATAAATGATGTTCTAATATGTTCAAAAAGATTTAGTAAATACATATTATTTTTTTAGATGTGTTACTGATTGTAAATGAATAGATAAACCATATTTCCTACTCTATTTCTAGCTAGCTATTGAAAAATTTTCGAGCATTGAATTACTAAGCTGTATATATTTGGGTAACAAGGCACCCAAAAGCCTTCCCAAATAGTATGGATCTGAATAACCTAAGCGGCGATTTTACTGGATATTATTCCTACAATAATATTAATGACTTAGACCATGAGATGCATTGTTCTCTCGTTTTCTTTGATGATGGGAGAGTAGTAGGACATGGCGTAGATGATATAAACCCTTTCCACTTCGAAGGGACAGTCAATCAAGAAGACAATTCCGTCAAGCTTTTTAAGAAATACCCTACCCATACTGTAGATTATTCTGGCACTCTTGTGAATGCTAACAATTGTATCTCCATTAGTGGCGTATGGAGTATCCACGGGATCATGCAGACCACCGGAGCTTTCACTCTTAGACGAGGACATAGCAAAAGTTCTATAATGTCTGATATCAATGTTATAGAGGAAACATTGAGGGCACAGTTGACCAAAGTCAATGAGCTATAAGTCTATGAACTATATGTCTGTGAGCTATAAGTCTAGACCCTCTATTACCTATCTTCTTTCTGAACTTTATCCAGATAGGTGACGAATTCATCTAGATAGACCTTATTGAAACACATAGGTAGCTCAAGGTTGATTGAGACTGTCCATTCCTTGACATCTAACTGGCTCCTTAGCTCCAGCAGATAAATTTCGCCTAGCTGAGCTCTACCAAATAATTGTAATCCACGTCCTCGGTACGTCACCAAGAGTTCCCTCTGTACCATAATGCTCCTGTAAAATTATGGCTGCTGCTGTACCTCCTATCCAGCTAGACTAAATGTACTTTTTACCCGCAAAATTGCATTCACCCACCATTGCCCGCAAGCGTCATGGATAAGTATTTATAGTACTTTAGCAGCACAATAATAGCCTATGAACCTACCTTCAGTCTTGGCCACCAGATCAGAATCAAAATGTGAACTTTGTTTTAGAGAAGACAAGCTCTCGGCTTACACTGTTTCTCCTAGGTCTGATGACCATACAGACAACCAAATAGTCTGTTGTGATATATGCCTAGCCCAGCTTCAGGATATCGATAAGCTAGACCCAAATCACTGGCGATGTCTTAATGAAAGTATGTGGAGTCAGGTACCTTCCGTACAGGTGGTCGTACATAGAATTCTGAGTAGCCTAAGTGATCATGCCTGGGCAGCAGATCTGAAGAGTCAGCTTTACTTAGATGAAGAGACAATAGAGTGGGCAGAACAGGGCGCTAACAGTCCGGTTATTGTACACAAAGATAGTAATGGCAAAGTCCTGAGTGCAGGTGACACCGTGACTCTCATCCAAGATCTAAATGTCAAGGGCGCTAGCTTTACTGCTAAAAGAGGGACGGCTGTCCGTAGAATAAGATTGGTACATGACAAAGCTGAGCAGATCGAAGGGAAAATCGATGGACAACAGATAGTTATCCTGACCAAGTATGTCAAGAAATCTTAGTCAAGCTTGTAAAGACATGATTTAGGATTTATTCGCTAAGTCCTTTCTCCTCAATGCTCTATTCAGAGAGTTGCTCTTATTGAGCTTGATCAAGGTCGAATTTAACATTACCTCAGCTTTATACACAGCGTTTTTGGATCTTGCCAACTCATCTTGCAATTTCGAAATCTCAAGTTTGACTTGCCGGATGGTCTGGACTAATTTCGGATTGGTTGACTCTAGAGCTTTCTCGCAATAGGTCAACTTTTCTGTTAGAAGAGTCATTACATAATAATTTAATTGTTTTAAAATGATAATCTGGGTTAGGAACAAGATATCCTATTTTGCAGAGAAAATAGCCTAGAAATAGAGCAACGGTCAAGACGGGTTGATAAACGGCAATTAATCTTTCTAGAATTAAGAAAAGCCGTGTTGCTCATCCATCTTTTAGTATTATTGGCTGAATAAATTATGAATTATCAATTTGAGTTCAGGGAGTACCTTTTGCTTGAACCAAGGATTCTTTTTCATCCAGATATTATTACGAGGTGAAGGATGTGGAAGTACAAAATACTTAGGTAAGTATTCCTCAAATTTCTGCACCGTAGCTGTCAATGTCTTTTCAGCACTACTTTTCAAATAGTAATCTTGGGCATACTTTCCGATAAGTAGTATCAGTTCTACTTCTTTTAATTCAGAAAATATTTTACCATGCCACTCAGGGGCACATTCTTTTCTGGGCGGCAGGTCTCCACTCTTCCCTTTTCCAGGATAGCAAAAGCCCATAGGCACGATAGCAATTTTCTTCTCATCATAGAACTGCGTTGCATCTATGCCCATCCAGGCTCTTAAGTTTTCTCCACTTTTATCATCCCATGGTATACCAGAATGATGCACACGGGTGCCCGGTGCCTGACCGATGATGACTATCTTGCTTTGTGGATGAAACGTACAGACAGGCCTAGGACCAAGTTCTAAATACTTGCTGCATAGCGTACAATCGGCTATCTCTTTTCTAAGCTTTCTATAAGCCATCCCCCGTTAATTGATAATAATAAAATCTAATAGAGATAAGAAACCCTCACTCCTAAAGTGGCGACCTTATCCTTTTTCCAGGTAATGAAAGAATAGGTTATAGGAAAGGCGACGCAGATCTCATTTGTAATATTCGTTTCTAAAGAAATTTCTCCTTGTAGGTTTGCATAGTAATCATCGGCATCCTTGATACAGCCCCATTCTATGCCTGTGAAGAATATAACTTTACCGAAAGCCAAAGCAGGATACTCCAGCCCACTATAAGCATGGAAATATTCTGACTGTGTTGTTCTAGTAATTTCAGTGGTAGAACCGAAGCCGTTAGTAGTAATTATTTTTTCCGTGGTCTTATCATTCAGGGTGACATAATTAGTACCCGCATTCCAGTAGAGCTTCTTATGTATCTGACATCTAAGTTTAAAACCAACCTGAGTCCCTAAAGTAGATTCGTAATCCAGGGCTGCTACTGAAAACCCTACTGCGGAGGCTTGTGCATTGCCCAAGGAAGAGGCTGCACATAATAACATGAAGATTAGGAATTTGATATTCATAACACTAGATTAAGTTTATATAAATGTACTTAAAGTGCATAAAGAGACTCCAGATAACAAGGAACTTCTTTCACAAAAAGTCAACCTTGCATGAGACCTTATAGAACTCAATATTTTTAAATTCCTCAAACCTTGATAATATAAAGGATTCAACGTGTAAATTCACATTCTTTTAGAGACTTAATAACAACCAAACTTTATGAAATACATAGTAATTGCCCTTTTAATCCTAATGGGGAATCTTGGAATTGCACAAGAGTTCTATGACCTTAAAGAAATACAGACTATAGAAATCACTTTTGAAGAAAGCAATTGGGATGTCTTACTAGATGCCCAAAAGAATGGCGCAGAAGAGTACATAATGGCGCAGAGCATCTCTATCAATGGAACAGTCTTAGATAGCGTAGGTGTGAAGTACAAAGGAAATAGCACCTATCAGGCTAATCAAGTGAAGAATCCCTTCCACATTGAATTAGATACGTACAAGGACCATCAGTACGAAGCCTATACGGATATCAAACTGAGCAATGTAGCCAAAGATCCCTCCTTCCTAAGAGAGGTGCTTTCCTATCAAGTGCTCAGACAATATATGGCCGCACCCCTCTCTAACTATGCTAATGTATATGTGAATGGAGAACTCATAGGTTTATACAGTAACTCAGAAGCGGTATCAAAGAAATTTGTCAATAGTAGGTTCTACTCTAAAAAGAACACCTTCATAAAATGCAACCCTCCTGCAGGTGCAGGACCCCAGACTGATGATTTTCCCAACTTAGTGTACCTAGGCCAAGATAGCACAGACTACTATGCTGCTTACGAACTGAAATCAGACAATGGGTGGCAGGATCTTATAGACCTCTGTAATACCCTAAACAATAATTTTGTCGATATCGAAAAAGTACTGGATGTAGACAAAGTGCTATGGATGCTCGCTTTCAATAATGTGCTCGTCAATCTAGACAGTTACAGTGGCTCCTTTGCTCAGAATTACTACTTGTACAAAGATGATTATGGTCGCTTTCTTCCTGTGGTATGGGATCTTAACGAATCCTTTGGACAATTTTCTAATAGTGGTGCTGGAAGACTGAGAGATACAAGATCAAAGCAAGAGCTTACCCATTTGTTACACGAGAATAGCACAAGCTACCCGCTCATACAAAAGCTGCTCAGTGATCCTACTTATAAGCGTATGTACCTCGCACATATGAAAACGATCTTGCAAGAGAATTTTGAGAATGGCGCTTATGAAGCTGTGGCGCAGTCTCTACAAACTCTAATAGCTAATGATGTCAATGCGGATAACAACAAGTTCTTTGGCTACGATGAGTTCCTGTCCAATCTGACTGAAGATATCACCACAGGAGGCGGACCTATGGGCAACTCTACACCAGGCATCACAAATCTAATGAACGGACGAGCAGGTTACCTGCTAGGTCTTACTGACTTTACACAGCAGCAACCTTCCATCTCAGCTATAGAAACATCCACTCCTACTCCTCTAATCAATGATGAACTAGGTATCACAGCGACCATCGCAAATGGCAACCAAGTAATCCTAGGATATAGAGCGGGGATAGATGGGCCGTTTACTAAAGTACAGATGTATGACGACGGCGCACATGGAGATGGGGCGGCTGGAGATGGTGTCTATGGAACTGATTTTGTCATCAGCAGCACCTCAGTACAATATTATATCTATGCTGAGAATGACGACATCGGCATGTTTTCTCCTCAGCGAGCTGAGCATGAATATCATACTATTTCTGCCACTACTCCAGATCCAGTGCTCGGTGATCTCGTCATCAATGAATTTATGGCTTCTAACAGTGAGACAGTAGCAGATCAGGATGGAGAGTTTGATGACTGGATAGAACTCTACAACAATGGTGCAACTGCTATTGCCCTAGAGGGCTATGCGCTGTCAGATGATGCAAATGAACTGAGCCAATATACCTTCCCCGCTGGAACTACCATTCAGCCTGGTGGCTACCTAATAGTGTGGGCCGACAATGATATAGACCAAGATGGCCTACATGCCCCTTTCAGGTTATCAGCAGCGGCAGAGACAATCTACCTCTCAGATGCCTCAGGAACCATCATAGATGAGGTCAGCTATGTAGACCAAGCATCAGATGTTTCTACAAGTAGAATACCAAATGGAACTGGAGATTTCCAAGCAACTCCTATCTCAACCTTCAATGGTAATAACGGCAGTGTACTAGACTGCAGTAACAACGGAGGAGATGCAGATGATGATGGCATCTGTGCAGATGAGGATTGTGATGATACAGACGCTAGCATAGGCGCTAAGCAAGACCCTGGCACTGGCTGTGATGATGGAGATGCTAATACTATCAATGATGTGATACTTGCCGATGGCTGTAGTTGTAAAGGATTTGTCACCGTGAGCTCAGACTTAGTGATTAATGAGTTTATGACTTCTAATGATGAGACTGCCGCGGATCAAGACGGAGAGTTCGATGACTGGATAGAATTGTATAACAATGGAGCTCAGGCTATAGATCTTGAAGGCTATGTTCTGACAGATAATGGAGCTGATTTAGAAAAATTTGTCTTTCCTGCTGGTACTACTATAGGAGCTAATGCATATCTCATTATCTGGGCAGATGGAGATATAGACCAAGAAGGGCTGCATGCAGACTTCAGATTATCAGCAATCGGAGAGACTCTTTTACTGATAAATGCCAGTGGCAATCTTATAGACGAGGTCAGCTATGGAGAGCAGGTGACAGATGTATCCTATGGACGCTTTCCTAACGGAACTGGTGAGTTCCGAAAGATGCCACCTACCTTCAATGCAGAAAATAGCGGCATGTCCAATACAGCAGAACTAGCATTTGCTGAAGTGACACTTTCAGTGTTTCCTAATCCAGCACACAAAGCCATCCACCTAGAATCAAATAGTAAACTCGCTCAGGTAAGCTTGTATACCTTAGCTGGTGAAAAGCTACAGACTGAAAAAACCCATGGACATAATCATACGATGGATATTTCAACGTGGGAAGATGGTATCTACTTACTGAAAATTATGACTGCTGATCAGGTGGTTAGATCGAGTAAGGTTCTTATAGCTAAGTGATACTATAAAAGAACTTATACAAAAGAGGCGCTGAGTATTTAGTGCCTCTTTTTTTTATAAGTGCCGGTTTATGGAGAATTATTATTTTCTATAAATACTTCTTGGGTAATCTGATATTCGGACTTTTGCGCCACATAATTCCTTAAGAGCATTATTTCCAATCCACTTTGCCGTTTTGTTATTCATTCGTGAAAATTCCTCAGCTTTCGAGATCGATTTAGATTTTAAATCTACATTTCTTTTACCAACATTTCTCAAAGCCCAATTGACTGCTTTTCTAACATATATTCTTTCATCAGTACATTCTCTTTCAATGATTGGAAAAAACTGTTCAAATGTTTCATTTGGAGATTCTTTATCCGACATACAGTAAGCAGCAATAATTGTAAAACCAGCACGTTTTTCAAATTCGTTTTGTCGTTTTGTCCACTGAATTATTTTAGGAATTGCATACTTACTTTTTGCAAATAATCCCATGCAAAAAAAATCACATATCTCCCAATTTTCGAAAGTTTTCACCCATTTCTCCATCAGGCTTTTGGTAAGATTCTTAGGGTCAAATATTTTACTACATAGTAATCTTGCTTCATAGATATCGGATTCAAATAGCTCTATAGCAATCTCATCATTTTTTGGAATGCGTTTCGCTAATTCTTTTAAATCTTTATGGTAAATACCTAAGGCATTATTTGACACTATACCGAATTTAGCTTCTTTAAACAAGACATTTTTCGGATCGGATTGTTTTTTTAATGTGTCAATAATCTCCTTCGTTGTCATTTTTTATTGGCATTTATTTTAATGGCTTGATCAACAAAGTATCTTATCAATTCTTCATTTAGCTTTGATTCTTGCTTTAATACTCTTATAGCTTTTCCTTTACCAGTCAACACTTCATTTTTATCTTCCATTTTCGCTCCTTTTAGAAATCCGATATCAACTCCATACTTCATGGTTCGCATATGGCATATGCCTCCTTTAGCATTTGAGTATGTGGTGATTCTTTCCTTTTTTGTTTCAATTAATCCTTCATAGGAAAGAAGTATCTCTCTTGCTTTAAGAAAAAGATCTTTGAACTCTGATTTTTTATCTTTATTAAACTGCATTTGTTTTTTCTATCGGCTAATGTATTATCTAAATAGAGTATAACCTTAGAGATATTACATACTATTAACGACTGGCGTTCTATAATATATCAGAATGGTATACACAATTATTAATTAAATATAATAACGATGTTTTTCGGATTTGAAGAAGGATGCATATCTGATGGACAATTTAAGGAATACATAATTATGGATTCTAAAATTTTATTCTGCTAAAGACTACCACAAGACTTTTCTGAATCCTCAATCTAAGTTATAAAGTATACTGTGTATCCTCAATCATAACAGTAGCTGAAAACTGACAACCGACATTTGATTGGTTTTCGAATTTTGATGTAATACTGAATCTTTGACCTTTTTAAACACAAAGTTTTCCCCGACATTCTGAACTACTACTAAGTAAAGGATACACAGATATGGCATTATGTATTCCTTTGAGATAAAATTTCTTTGAGATTCTATCATACACTGCTATGACCACGTATCATATTGTTTCCACCAGGTTTTAAAGATTAAAACATAGACCTTTTTGTGGCACAAAAAAGAGGCTGTCTCATAAGCAGGAGTTCAGCCTCTTTTTTAAATTTATCATGTGCCTCCGTAGGTGAAGGTTTGTCAGATAGAGGATGCTCAAGGCAATGTTTCCTTTATTAGCCTTCCTCTTTACATTTTCATTTTATAATCTTGATTATTTCTTCAAGATCTTCATACCGATATTCAGCAAGTCATCCATCATGCTGCCATCACCATCCATGTCCAATAATTTCTTGAACATACCACCTCCAGCACTACGTTGCTGCTGAGCACCGCCACCACCGAGCAATACCTGAGCTAGCCCGCCGAGGTCTAGTCCATTGGATCTTTGCTTCTGTCCTACTACTCCCATTATCACTGGAGCGATAAGTTGCATAAGCACACCTGACTTAAATATATCCAGGCCACTCATTTGGCCGATGACCTGTGCTGCTTGTAATTGCTTGTTTCCTAGAAGGTGGTTTATAATTCCACTGCCATTAGTAGTAGAAGGGTTACTCGCCTGCTGTCTGCCTCCTAGCACTCCCATAAGATCACCTAGTATGCCACCATCATGATCTCTCTTTATAGCATCGAATAATCCGCCGCCACTAGATGGTTGGCTTGCACTAGTAGATATAGCTTCTAGCAAAAGCTCAGATGCACCTGCTGCTGCTCTCTTGACCATATTAGGATCTTGAGCACCTATTTGCTTAGAAAGCTGAATAATGACATCATCAGAAAGATGTCGACTTACTTCGTTCATTAAATTTGACATTGCTTAATTTGAATTTTTAATAATAACTCTATGTGAGTTCTTGACCTTATAGCTTGTTAGCAATATTCCATAAAGAATAGTTCCGTAACTACAGTCTAAAACTAGATAAATTCCAATCATTTTGTCATCCTATTCATTAACTATTGGTTAACAAAGGCTATTAATCAATAAACTTATCAGAAGCACTACCTTTGTGGATGGAAAATGAGAATTCTTTCTTAATAACTCAACTTATCTGGATGTCCAAGCACTTGTTGTTTTTATTAATGGGTCTGACTAGCTTGCTGTCTGCACAAGCACCAAACTTTACTGTCACTGGAAAAGTGGTAGATGCCCATCAGCAGAGCGCTATAGACTATGCCACAGTAGTCGTCAATGATCTAGCTGGTGAACCCCTAGATGGCACAACAACAGAAAATGGTGGTCTATTTACTATTAAGAGCAAGACGGAGCAGGTAAGTATAGAAGTCAGTTTTATAGGTTACAATACCCTTACGGTTTCTGACCTCAGCTTTGAAAATGGTATAGCCAACTTAGGAACACTACAACTAGAAGCTGACTCAGAACAACTAGATGAGATACTGGTCACTGCTGACAAGTCCACTACGGAATTTAAGCTAGATAAGAGAGTCTTCAATGTGGGAGCCGACCTTAGCTCTACTGGAGCAGGCGCACTAGAAGTGCTCAATAATGTGCCCTCTGTCAATGTCAGCATAGAAGGAGAAGTCACACTGAGAGGAGCATCAGGTGTGCAGATACTCATCAATGGCAAACCCTCTATCCTCTCAGATGATGCAAGTAATGCAATGGGTACGATTACGGCGGACATGATAGAAAAGGTAGAAGTCATCACCAATCCCTCTGCAAAGTATGAAGCAGAAGGTACTGCGGGCATCATTAATATCGTCCTGAAGAAAAATGAAAAGAAAGGCCTCAATGGTTCTATCAGTCTCAATACTGGTATCCCCCATAATCACAGCGTCGGTGTCAGCCTCAATAGACGTACAGAAAAATTTAATCTCTTCACACAGCTAGGCGCGGGCTACAGAGAGTTGCCTAGATTTAATGAAAACAGAAATATAGACAAACTCAGCAACACAGAGTTATTCTCTAAAGGGACAGAATACAGAAACGAAAAATTCTACAATTTCGTCCTAGGCACAGATTACTATATCAATCCGTTGAATGTCATCACCCTCTCTGGTAGCTTTGCTTATGAGGTAGAAGACCAGCCCTCAGAAACAGAATTTACTTTTAGTTCTGACCAGATAAAAGAAAGTCAATGGTCCCGAACAGAAGTCACAGCAGCCACAAATCCTAAATTACAATACGAGCTACAGTACAAAAAGGATTTTACAGATTTCAAAGAGCATAAGCTACTCTTTAGTGCTATAGGACGCTTTTTTGGCAAGGAGCAATCTTCTACCTTTACTAATACACTAACTGCTGGTCAGCGAGACCTCAATAATCAAAAGACGCAAACAGCCTTTCAAGAAGGCAAATACACTTTTAATCTAGACTATACTAAACCCTTCGATGATACCTGGACCCTAGAAACGGGTGCACAGTATCTTACTAATGATGTGAGCAATGATTACGCTGTAGAAGATGAAATAAATGGCATCTTCGTAGTAGATCCTAATCTGACTAACATCTTTGAGTATGATCAAAAAGTGCTAGGTGTCTATGGGACAGGGGCCTACGAGGGAGCGGTGTGGGGTCTCAAACTGGGCATGCGGGTAGAGCATACTGACCTAGAAACTTATCTAGTCAATACCCAAGCTTCAAACGATCAAGCTTTCACTAATCTTTTTCCATCATTACACAGCTCCTACAAATTTTCTGATGCTGTCTCTTTCCAAGCCGGCTACTCAAAAAGAATCTACAGACCAAGACTGTGGGATCTTAACCCCTTTTTCAATGTCAGAAACAACTTTAGTATAAGAGCAGGTAATCCTAACCTACAGCCAGAATATACTGACAGCTACGAAGTAGGAAGTATTTTCATTTTAGAAGATCTTTCTCTTAATGTAAATGCCTATTACAGATACACTACTGATAAGATAGACCGTGTATTCATCTTTGAAAACAATGTCAATACGATGCGCCCCGAAAACATAGGCACAAACAAAGCCACAGGACTAGAAGCAAATTTCAAATACACAGCTTCAAAAAAAATAACCGTAAGTGGAGATGCCAACTACAATGTCTTCAAAAGAGATGGCCGATTCAATGATCAGATTTTTGATTTTTCTGCTGATCAATGGACAGGAAAGTTGACCACTAAGATAAAACTCAAAAAAGGCGTGGATCTAGAACTGACTGGAAGACACCAGTCTAGAGAACAGACAGTGCAAGGACTCGTATCATCCTACACTACTCTAGATGGTGGCTTGAGAATAAAAATTCTAAAAGGCAAAGGGGTCTTTAATGTAAGCGCGAGGGATATTTTTGCCTCTAGAATACGGGAAGCAACTATAGATAATAATGACTACTATCTTCAAAGCAGTGGCTTGCGCGGAAGGTTTTTGACCCTAGGATTTAGTTATGGTTTCGGGAAAGGAGAAGCGATGCAGTATTCTGGGAGAAGGAGGTAAGAGCTCTTGTCTAAACAGGAATTATAAGATTTTCTCTACAGAATCTATATTATTGTCTTAACAGGATTTATAAGATAATAAGATGTTCATGATTTCATATTGCTGTTGGTTTATTGAAATCTATCTTGTACATCTTACCCATCTTAAATCATCATGTAAAGACAGTTTAGCATTATTGTCTCAACAGGATTTATAAGATGATAAGATTTTCATGATTTCATAATGCTGTTGGTTTATTGAAATCCATCCTGTGCATCTTGTCCATCTTAAAGCATCATGTTCAGACATCTTTACACTATTGTCTCAACAGGATTTACAAGATGATAAGATTTTCATGAGTTCCTTTAGCTTGTGGATTTCTTAAAAATCCATCTTGTACATCTTGCCCATCTTAAAACATCATGTCAAGACAGTTTAGCAATAATTGTCTCAACAAAATTTCTAAGATGATAAGATTTTCATGATCTTATCTTAACCTCTTGATTTCTTAAAGTCCATCTTGTACATCTTGCCTATCTTAAAACAT
>CALLAE010000179.1 GCA_938002665.1 uncultured Saprospiraceae bacterium
ACTTCTTTTCGTCCTAAAAGACTGGCCTCTCTACTCAAACATGCTATCCAAAAATCATTGACTACCTGCTTGATATTTTCTACATCTTTTTGGTCTAAATTACTTTCGAGGGCAATATCAGGTATGGGTATCATCTATTCCGGGTTTGGTCTACTTCATTCAAAGTGTAAAGATAGAACTTATTTAGTGCCATATATGTTCTAAATCCTTGCAATAACTAGCTATTATTCATCATAGCACGGATTTTGATTAATAAGTCTTTAAGGAAATTAGAATGCTTATTAACGTCTCATTAAGCATTTATTTGTAGACATATTCGTCTGAATAGTGTTAACTTTGATCTATCACAAATTAAAATCATCATGTTCAAGAAATTATCTTTATTAGTTGTGTGCTTTTTAGCTGTAGGAATAGCTTTCACACAAGTTACGCCGACACCTATTGCTCATCCTGATGCACCTCAACCAGAAAGATCTGCTGAAGATGGCGGTCCTTATATGGAATTTGAGTCTTTGACTGTAGATTACAAAGTCATAGAGCAACACAGTGAGCCACTAAGAGTACTAAAATTCACAAATACTGGTGACGAGCCTCTAGTAATCACTAATGCTAAAGGAAGTTGTGGTTGTACAGTGCCTACATGGCCAAAAGAACCTATCATGCCAGGTGAAGCAGGTGAGATAGAAATCAGATATGCAACTAACAGATTAGGAAAATTCACCAAAACAGTGAAGTTTACTACTAACGAAACAGCGAAAGCTCCTCAGCATACTATCAAAGTTACTGGAGAAGTGCTTAAGGTAGAAGAAGAGGAAACAGTTCCTGTTAACGAGCCAAACATGCTTTCTCCTGGAGGTAAAAACTAGGAATAGCTAAATTATATTAAATACCTTCAAGGATACTTGAGGGTATTTTTTTTGCCTATGAATGAAATATTTTCAGCGACGTGATCAAATTTGCATTAAGATTGTTATCCATTAAAAGTTATAAATGCTCATACTACTATCTCCTGCTAAGACCCTAGATGAAACACCAAATATCAATCCAGGTCAAGAACTACCCAAGTTTAGAAAGAAAACCCTTGAACTAGCTGAAATACTAAAATCCTACTCGCCCACTAAGCTAAAGTCGCTCATGCATATCAGTGATAAGCTAGCAGATCTTAACCATCAGCGTTATCAAGACTTTTCTTCTAGATATACTGGGACCAATTCTAAGGCCGCAATTTTTGCATTCAAGGGGGATGTCTACGTAGGCTTGCAAGCGGATACTTTGAATGAAAAAGATCTAGAGTTTGCTCAAAAACATTTGAGAATACTTTCTGGCTTCTATGGCCTACTACGACCTCTAGATAAGATGCAAGCTTACAGGTTAGAAATGGGGACTAATCTTAAAAATGCTTCTGGTAGCAACCTCTATGACTTCTGGCAAGAATCTATAACCAAAGAAATCAATGCCAGCCTAAAAGCAAACGGCAACCAGCTAATAATTAATCTGGCTTCTAACGAGTATTTCAAAGCAGTCAATAAGAGTAAGCTGAAAGCGGAGGTGCTCAACATAGGCTTCAAAGAATATAGAGACGACAAACTTAAGTTCATCTCATTTAATGCCAAAAAGGCAAGAGGGCTGATGTCTCATTATATCATCAAGAATAAAATAGAATCAAAAGAAGCGCTGAAAGGCTTTGATTATGAAGGCTATGGATACGTAGAAGATCTGTCTTCTGAGAAGGAATATATGTTTGTCAGATAACACAAAGAAACCTCGCCTGTAGTCTTCCAGCCTACGTCTTCTTATACCTAGTCTCCCTACATTTGTTCCATGAACTGGAAATTCCTATGTCTTATTTGTGCTTTTCTACCTATCTCCAGCGCTGTGGGCCAAGCACTAGATTTCAATGTCGGGTTTGAAGATTTTTTAGCCGCACATAACTCCGTAAAAGGCTTTGATTACGAAGCAGTCACCTCTGAAGAGTTGACAGCTCTAAATGATCTATTAGCCCAGCTGGATAACATAGACTTCGTTGCAGAAAGTACCAGCATCCCACTGAAGATCAATGTCTATAATTTCTTAGTCATCAGAGAGATCTTAGCTAACTACCCTATTGCTTCGGTGGCAGAGATTAATGATTTTTTCGGAAAAAAGCTGAAAGTAGGAACGGGGAAACTCAGCCTGGATGAGCTAGAAAAGAATATTATCTATACAGGTAAAAATCCTTACTTACACTTCCTTCTAAACTGTGGAGCAAAAGGCTGTCCTAGATTACAGTTTATCTCACCCGAGCAAAAAACAGAAGGATATATTAAGGCAGCTCTAGAAGATAAGCACCTCATAGAGGCCGCAGAAAAAAAGACCTTCTTATCACAGATTTTCTTTTGGAACATGGAAGAGTTTGGGGATGAGAAGAAAATCATAGCTGAGCTGAATAGAATTTCGGATAAGAAGATATTATCCAGAAATCCCATCTCTTATATGGAGTATGACTGGTTACTGAATAGCAGGACAGTAGGTAGTAATCAAACTTTCTATCCGACTAAGCTCTACAGCAAGGGCGGTGGAGAACTTAAGATTTTCAATAATTATTATGCGCAAAATGAGAGTGGATTTAGGTCAAATTTCTTTTCATCGTTTTTCCAAGTACTGTTAGGTACTAACAAGAACTTGAATTTTGGGATAGATCTGAAGGTGAGAAGCGTGACTAATGGTAACGTAAGTATGTTCTCAGCACTGAATTTTCAGAATAAACCATTTCACTCAGTAGATGGAACAGAAAGTTTTGCGAGAGTAGGAATATCAGGGGTAGGGCCTAGAATAAAATATCAGCCTTTCAAGTCAAAAAACAATATCAATGTCCTGCATACCCTCTACTTCGTCCCTATGGAGTCTGCCCAGGGCAATAATCTATATGGGTACTCTGACTATAACTACTTTCAGATCTTTAATCAGTTATTCTATGAGAAAGAATTCTCAGTCAAGAGACGACTCTTTATCGACTTTGGCATCCTTATAGAAAATATTAAACTGACCAGCACACAGGCAGATCACTTCATGCCTATACAAGTGCCTGTGACAGCCATCTACAGTTATTTCCCCGATACCAAAATGACCCTCTATGCCTTAGCCTCGTTTGGACAACGACTAGATATAGTGTATCCATCAGATGCAGCTAGCTATACAAACTATACGGTGTATGGGCAGTTGGGGGGTGGCTTTAAGTACTATCTGACTGACTATTTAGAGGTAGAGCTCCTATACACTAACTTCATAGATACGACGCCTGGCCGTAGAGCGAACACCTTTAACCTAGGGCTACGGTTCTTCAGGTTTTAAAACATATTACATTTTTTCATAATGTATATATAACTGTAATTGATATATTTATGAAAATATTATATGTAATTTACCCATTAAGATATTTCATCATACATTAATTCGACCTATTTTTGTGCCACGTCGTAAAAGCTACGATGTCTATGGCAAACTTATAAACTAAGAACAGCCATGAGTCCTATATATTTGTGCCCTTTGAAAGGCACTTTCTGAACAAGAAAACCATACGCTAAATACCAGGGGCCAAAGGTCATCCCAAAGCCGAGAAGAAATATCTTCTCTTATTATCCCATGATTTTTACCAGATGTATGGTTTTCTTTTTTATTTAATTCGACTTTTATAGTCAATGGCTTCATCTTCTCCCAAACATAAAGAATTCAGCCCCTTCAGAGAAAATCTCTATGAGATCATATTTGAAGCGGATACACCATTAGGAAAACTGTTCGATATTGTTCTCCTTTTAGCAATACTAGGAAGTGTCATTGCGATCATGCTCGAGACGGTGCCTAATTTTGAGAAATATAAAGGTATCCTACATGCAATTGAATGGATATTTACCATCTTCTTTACTCTGGAATATATCATTAGGATTTACACTGTCCACAGCCCAAAAAAATATATCACTTCATTCTTTGGTGTTATTGATCTTATTTCCATCCTTCCCACCTACATCTCGTTTATTTTACCAGGCACCACTGCTTTAATGGCTTTCAAGGCAATCAGATTATTGAGAGTCTTCAGAATTTTCAAGCTAGGTAACCTACTATTTGAAGGTCAGGTAATCATGAAGGCCCTAAAAGAATCAAGAGATAAGATTCTTGTCTTTATGTTTTTCATAGTTGTGATGGTAACCATCTTTGGTAGTGTGATCTACTTCATAGAGCATAATAGCCCTATTGGGCATGAAGGATTTACGAGTATTCCGAAAAGTGTTTATTGGGCCATTGTTACTCTATCTACTGTAGGCTACGGTGATATCTCTCCCAATACGCCTCTAGGACAATTCTTATCGTCTATACTCATGATCTTAGCCTATGCAGTGATAGCTGTTCCTACTGGAATTGTCACCGCGGAATTTAGCAAGGGAAAGAAAAGAAAAATTGCTCAAAACTATTCCAGTCAGGTATGTTCTTTTTGTCTCAAAGATGGGCATGATAGAGATGCAGACTTCTGCAAGTTCTGCGGGGAGCACTTACATCTAGCTCAATTATCCGGTGAGCAAAAGAAAAATGGTGGCAATAAGCGTTAAGCCTCCCTATACACAATATCTTCAAGAGCACTCATAGTAGAGATAACTTGGGTAGCGTGGTATTCAGTTTTGTTTTCTATTCCTCTATGATTATACCAGCAAGTATCCACTCCAAAATCTATTCCGCCTCTAATATCAGAAGTCAAGGTATCTCCTATCACTAGAATAGCTTCTTTAGTAGGAAAGTCAGTCAACTCATGCGCTTTTTCGAAAAATGCTACATCAGGCTTTGCAACGCCTATCTGCTGAGAAATGATAATAGGCTTAAATATTTTGTCCAAACCTGTCAACTCTAGCCTAGGCAATTGCACTTCAGTGAGACCATTGGTAATAAGACAAAGCTGAAAATCGTATTTCAGTTTCTCAATGAGAGCCTCAGCACCTTCTACCCATACTGGATTGTACTTGATGTGTTCAAAATAGGCATCATTGACTTCTACAGGGTCAAAAGCTAATTTTTGTTCTTTCAAGTATAGATCCCAACGCTTAATTTTCAGTACATCAGGAGAAATATTACCCTTCTCTAATTCCATCCACACCTCATGGTTGATCTCCTTGTATCTCTGGTAATCTGTTTCCGAAATATCGACCTCTAGCTTTTCGAAAAGATTATAGAAAGAAAGTATAGAGCTTCTATCAAAATCAAGTAGCGTATTATCTAGATCGAAATATAGCCAATCGTACTTTCGCATTATTTGGGAAGGCGCATTACGTGCAGTATTCTTTTTACAGACCATCCAGTGGCCCCATTGGCAACTAAGATAAGTAAGCCTCCACATAATGCCATATTCCTACTGAAATATGTGATGGTCAAGGTCTTGTCTCCTACAGGCTCATTCCAAAAAGAATAGACAACGAGGGTAAATACAAACCAATATATAAAAAGCAGCATCGCCCCTACATTAGCATAGTAACCTATGATCACCATTATAGATCCTAACAATAAGATCACTATAGATGCAATCATGAGAAAATCAGTTCCCCAGCCAAACCCAAAGGATGCTAACGTCTCTCTAGTTTCTTTAAAATAGACGATAGTATCAAATCCTTCAAAGAAGAAAAATAAACCTAGAATAATCCTTCCTAATAGCTCAGTTACCTTTTTAAACATGTCGTTTTTTAATTCTCATAGCGGGAAGCGCCCCAAAGAAATAGAATTTTGGTTTAATTCCTTGATAGGAGGACTATTAATTTGAACCCTATTGCTGGACCCCTAAGGAGAACAGTAACATAGGAATAGCATTATTCAGCGCATGTATATAGATGCTATAGCCAAGGTTATTTCTTACTCTTATGTAACCCAGATAACAAGCCAAGATAAGTTGAGGTAAAACTAGCAGGGGTCCCAAGTACCACCTATCAGGGTCAAGTCCAAAATTACTAATATGCACTAGACCAAAAACTAAGGCTGTCAGATAGAAAATAAATGGGAAACGATACTCTACTGACTTAAAGGTTCTTTTTTGGAAAAGTAAATAGCTCGAATAAAATAATAAGGCCAAAGCCAAGAATCCTAAGGCCATGAGAAAAGGTGGTATAGTTGCTGATCCTAGGTTCTGAAATGCTGCTGATGAGGAAGGACTAAAATAACTAAAGATCATACCTGAGCAGACTATACCCACTAGGCCGACAAATAACAACATCAAAGGATGATATCTTAGATGCAACCTAAACAATAGTTCTTCTGCAACTGGCGCAAGCACCACAGCTAATAACACCATCTTCCAGATAGAGTTATTCTGAAGCAAATTCTCCATTGCATGAGGAATTCCTTCTAGTCCTATAATCATCGACACAGGAATAAATACTAACATCTCAAAGAAAAAAACTAGAAAATAGAGCTTAGTAGCTGTGAGGAAATCTAAAGGCTGATCTCTTTTGTAATCAAAACTAGGCGCTTTTAAAAAGGCCATAAACTCTTCTATTGCTTTTTCAATTTTCATTCTATATAAGTCTTGTGAGCTATACTAGGATACTGATCTATATCCGAAGGCTCATATTACAGAACATTACTATATTATTTCAAGATGTTTGCCAAAAAAATAAGACCTTCACCGTATGCAGGAAATAGACATGACTACAGATTACCTGAGCGGCCTAAATGATGTGCAGAGACAAGCAGTGACTACGTTAGATGGTCCTGTCATGGTTATAGCAGGTCCAGGATCAGGTAAAACAAGAGTTCTGACCTATCGTATTGCTCATCTACTCAAATCTGGCATCCCACCATGGCAGATTCTCGCCCTTACCTTTACTAACAAGGCAGCAAGAGAAATGAAAGAGCGAATAGAACGCGTCGTAGGCGGTGATGCTTATAAAGTATGGGCTGGTACTTTTCACTCCCTTTTTGCGAGGATACTGAGAGTAGAGGCTCATCGTATAGATTATCCTAATGACTTCAGCATCTATGATACTGATGACTCTAAAAGTGTCATTAAGGAGGTATTGAAATCCATGAGCCTCAATACTAAGGAATATAATGTAGGTGCTGTCAGGTCAAGAATATCCAGCGCTAAAAGCAATCTCATCACTCCAAAATTGTATGCCAAAAATGAGGAGATGCTAGAGCATGATAAAATGAATAGGAGGCCTATGACGCATATGATCTATGCGAAATACGTCGCAAAATGTAAACGAGCAGGTGCGATGGATTTCGATGATCTCCTCTTACAGATGTTCAAGCTATTGTATACTAACCCAGATAATATAAGAGCCAAATATCAGCGCCAGTTCAGTCATGTACTCGTGGATGAGTTTCAGGATACTAATTTTCTACAATACGAAATTCTAAAGCTGTTTTCCATCTATCCAGATAGCAAACATAATATCTGTATCGTCGGAGATGATGCACAATCTATCTATTCATTTAGAGGAGCGACAATAGAAAATATCTTACAGTTCGAACGTGATTTTCCTGAAGTAAAAACCTTCAAGCTAGAGCAAAACTATAGATCTACAAGACACATCGTCGCCGCTGCCAATGAGGTTATCGCTTACAATAGGAGGCAAATCAAAAAAGAAATATGGACTGATAAAGAGGGCGGGAATAAGATAAAGGTCATAAAAGCAATGACTGATTCTGAAGAAGGTAAACGCATCGCTGACCTTATTATAGAACAGAAACATCGCTATAACCTTGCTAACAAAGAAATAGCCATACTCTATAGAACTAATGCTCAATCTAGAGTCTTTGAGGAACATCTGAGACGATATAATATTCCATATAGAATCTACGGCGGAACTTCTTTCTATCAGCGAAAAGAAATAAAGGACGTCATTGCCTATATGCGACTATCCATAAATTCTAAGGATGATGAGGCACTGAAAAGAATTATAAACTATCCGAGAAGAGGAATAGGACAAACAACTATAGGAAAGCTAACCACTCTTGCAGATGATAATGAAGTCTCCTTGTGGAACTGCCTTTCTCAGATACAATTAAATGCAGGATCCAAAAAGAAACTAGGTGGCTTTGTAACCATAATGAATTACTGCCAGGGTAAAGCTAAAACCGAAAATGCCTACAAGGCAGCTCTAGCCATAGTAAAGAGGTCCGGCATTATCGACTTATTGAAATCAGAAAACTCAATAGAAGCACAGAACAGAATAGACAACATCAATGCCCTCTTAGATGGTATCCAAGAGTTTACTGAAGATGATGTATTAGATGCAGGAGAAGACATTGATAACCAAGAAAGAACCTTAGCCAATTTTCTTCAGACTATATCACTGATGACTGATGCTGATGAGGAAAAGGAAAATGTAGACACTATTACTATGCTATCCGTCCATGCTGCAAAAGGACTGGAATACAAGTCCGTATTTGTAGTAGGACTAGAGGAAAACTTATTTCCATCTTATATGTCTCTTTCTTCTCCTGACCAGTTAGATGAAGAGCGCAGACTCTTTTATGTCGCTATTACAAGAGCTGAATCCATTCTTACACTTACCTACGCTAACAGCCGCTATCAATATGGCCAAATGAGATTCAATGATCCGAGTAGATTCTTAGATGAAATCTCTGAATCAAATTTAGAAACAACTATAACGTTCAAGAAGAAAGCTACATTCGATGAACCCAAGATTTTGGGCAACTTTAAGAAACTAGGTAAAGCTCCACAAAAGACATTGGCAATCGATCCTAAAGATTTCCGTCCTAATGACAAATCAGAAATCAAAGTGGGTCAAAAGATACTACATTTAAAATTTGGAGAAGGCGAGGTACTTAGTATAGACGACAGAAAAGTCGCCACTATCAGATTCACCTCTCTTATCAATAGCCCTGAGAAAAGAATAATGCTAGATTATGCCAGATTACAAATTCTGGAAAACTAAACGTGAGCAATTAGAAATCAAGCCCTATAAATACCCAACAAAAAAAACGGCTACCCTTAAATAGGACAGCCGCAAAAAGATCAAGTAATTTCTATTTTTAATACAGATCCACCCATCTGCTTAAGTTGTAATCATAGAACCTAATTCCTGGTTTTCCATCTACCCTGTTCACACCATTATCTATATAGATTCTTTCGTTGAAAGGGCTTGGTGGAACGCTTCTATAAGATAGTTTTGGTATACCTGCTTCGCCTTGGGGTCCTGTAGGTCCAGGGGCACCGGTTGCTCCTGCTTTACCTTGGACACCTGGAGGGCCTTGAGGACCTTCTCTTCCTATAGATGGTCCCTTTGGGCCTTGTACACCAGGCTCACCCACTGGACCACCACCGGGACCTGGAGGGCCTTGAGGACCTTGAACTCCTGGAATTCCTAAACCTTGCGGGCCTCTTGGTCCTTGCGGACCTGCGGGTCCTTTAGGTCCATTAGGATCTCCACGATCACCTTTCGGTCCTTGTGGACCAGGATCACCTCTATATCCCTGAGAGGGACCTTTAGGTCCTGGAGGACCGACATCTCCTGGATCACCAGGGTCCCCTACTTCTCCAAAGCCTGCTGGTCCTTGTGGACCAGCTGGCCCTCTATCACCTTGTGGTCCCGGTTGACCGATTGCGCCAGGTACACCAGGTGGCCCTTGCATTCCTTTCTCCCCTTTAGTGCCAGAGTTATCAGCTTCTATAGCGTGAAAAGCATAAGGAACTGATACTAGGTCTATAAAGCCTATCGTCTTATAATTCTCTCCACCTAAAAGATCTAATCTAATTTCTAAGGAATAATCACCTTTGTGCCAAGCTATCCTGTCCCTAAGAGACTGTGGACCAGATAGGGCCTCTCCTCTTCCTACCTGTAAATTCAAATGCCCAAGACTTGTACTCTGGACTAGATGTTTTTCAGAGTAGATCCCTATGCCTTGCTGATTATCCCATATCCTAAGCTGAACACCTACAGGGCTATCTGCAATTATATTTCCTTGAGCATCCATAGCAATAGCTTGAAAACTAAAAGCATCCGGCACTTGGGCCTTAATTACAAGCGTGGCAACAACTAGAAATAAAATGTTTAAGTATTTCATAATTTCTTTTTGATCGATTTAAATGTCTATCCACTGAGAACCATCATATCGTCTAAAACCGGGTTTACCATCAGCTCTGTTAGTTCCATCATCTATATAGATATATCCAACTTCTAAATTGTTAGAACCGCCTGGCATCTTAGTGGGTGGCACAGATTTCATGTTATAAGTGTGATTTCTGAACATATGCGGTCCCTGAGCTCCCATTGGACCTTGGACACCATCTGGACTATCTGGTCCTGGAGGACCTGGATCGCCTGCTGGACCCGGAGGACCGCCATTAGGTCCGGGTGGTCCTTCTGGTCCTGGAGGACCTTGAATATTAGAGGGAGGACCTGGAGGACCTTGTGGTCCAGCTGGTCCTGGGGGACCTTGATTATCATCTCCGGGAGGGCCTTCAGGCCCTGGGTCACCTACAGGTCCATAATCCCTACCTGTAAGTCCTTTAGGTCCCTGATCACCCACTTCACCTTTCTCACCACCTGGCTCACCTTCTGGTCCCATAGGACCTTGTGGACCCTTATCACCTTTCTCCCCTTTCGGGCCTGGACAAGGTGGTGCAGGATCACCTGGAGCACCTGTAGGTCCCTTCGGTCCACTAGGACCATCGGCACCAGGATCACCAGCTTGCCCTGGAAGACCAGTTCTACCTGGTTGTAATACTTCATCAGCTGTATCAGTTACATATGCATAGGGCACGGAAAAGAGTTCTACAGTTGCTACAGGTCTATAATCTTGTCCACCAGCAACATCTATTTCTACTTCCAGATACTGGGTTTCTGATCCCCACTCTATATCCCTAAAGTCTCCACTCACAGGAGAACCATGTCCTACCTCTGCAGTAAAATGCCCTATACCTGTAGAATTGGCTTCATGTGTTTCTTGGTATACGACTGCACCATTTACAGAACCAGCTCTGATACTAAATCTCAAACTCAATGCTCTATCCTTTACAACACTTCCATCCGCATCTACAGCTATACCTTGATAGCTGAAAGCTTGAGGAACTTGAGCTGTAAGTCCATGGCTGAGAAGAATGGCTAATATGACTATTAAAGATTGTCTCATTTCTTTTCGATTTAAAAAATTAAAGATCTATCCATTGACCTTGGTAATAATGCCTTAGTCCTGGCTTTCCATCTACTGTATTAGTTCCATCATCTAGATATGGGCTTTCTGATTGTGATGGTGGTGTGGACAGCATTATCTCTATATGCTCACCTGTCAGTCCTGCAGCACCAGGAGGGCCAGATGCTGGATAAGGACCAGCGGGACCTGGTGGTCCTTGTGGACCTTTTGGGCCTTGCTCGCCTACATCACCTACGGGGCCAGCTGGACCAGGCGGGCCTGGATCACCTTCTTCAGGACCTTGATCACCAGCAGGACCAGCTGGTCCCACAGGTCCTATCGGACCCGTATATCCTTTTGGACCAATCGGTCCAAGGTCACCTTTGGACCCACCGGGGTCTCCTTCGGGACCCATAGGTCCTGTGACGCCTTTAGGCCCTTGAGGACCTGGGTCACCTTTCTCTCCTTGTGGTCCAGCGGGGCCAGCAGGGCCTGGTGGTCCCTTGGGCCCTGGTCCACCGGCTGGTCCTTTTGGGCCAGTCATTCCTTTTTCGCCTTGAGGGCCTGGTGCGCCTGGTGCGCCTGTCGCACCCACTGGACCTTTGGGTCCTGTATCACCTGTCGGGCCATACTGAGCGACGCCTGCATGAAGTGCATAGGGCACAGCCAGGAATTCTGTCTCCCCAGCATAAATAAAACTATCATCTCCTTCTGGATCGATGGAAACCTCAACAAATATTTTTCCCTCTGCCCACTCTATATCATCCATCGCGCCTAAGGTAGAAATACCGCGGCCTATAAATAATTCGAAGTTACCTCTGGTATTACAATAGGGATTATGAAGTTCTGTGTATAACTCATTACCATCTTGAACCAAAGTAACTTGGACAGATACATTTTGCTCAGTTATGGCATTGTTATCAGAATCAAATGCAACACCTTGATAACGAATCGCATCTTGTCCAGACAGTGCAATGCCCAAAAGCATCACGACCAAAATCAATATTATTCTATGATTCATATTTATTGCTTTATAATTCTTAAAGATTTGCTACTAGTTGCCCTCTTATGCAGAGTCAGCAAGTAAACTCCTGCTGGGTACGAACTCATACTTATCCTACTAGTAGTCAGTTGTATTTTTTCTGTAATAGTATTTCCGTGAATATCATAGAGTCTATAACTGTATTCAGAAAGATCTCCAGCTAAGCCCAGCTGAATTTCATTGACTGTAGGATTAGGAAATATTTTGATGTGCTCAGTCAGTAGCTCTTCGTTATTTAGAATATTCCCCTCAACGGTTATTTGGAGGAAGCCTTGAGAAATCATCACCTCACCATCAGTAAGCTCAGTATCCATTGGCTCTCCTACAGAGAGGTAGAGAGCTCCATCTCCACTCATAATAGCATCTCCTGCAGCAGAGATCAAATAATTGTCTACTGTTTGGGCTTTCATAGTAGCAAGTCCAAGTAGACACATTAGCATTAGTCTATATCGCATTTGTTCCTATTTGTTAGTCAAATAAAAAGATTGTTATCACTAGTCTTAAAGTGGGGGTATACTGTACCTAACGTGTTGCAATTTGTTAATGTGACGAGGTCGGTCAACGTAACATGAAAATTAGAAAAAATCAACTTAGTTGTGCTTTGTCTCGCTTACTGACTTTGGACCAAAGCAGGTAACATAACATTATAATGCCAAGCAGGTATAAAAATTTAAAACCACTCTCCTTAGGAGCAGAATCCAAACTACCAGGATCTCCTATAAGGACCAGTGGAGCCCAATAAAATGGTGATTTGTACGGATTATTCTTAATGTATTTCATTTTAGCTTTTCTTAAAGCAGTAGGTTTCAATTCATCATTCTTCAATGATTTATAAAAATCTCTTATGACTTCCCTACCCGAGGATTCGTTAAGATTCCAAATACTACCTATGACTGCTTCTGAGTCTGCAAATAAAAAAGCTCTAGCCAGACTATTTATGCCCTCACCGCTTCTATCTTTACCATCTAAGCTTTTGCATGAACTTAGGGTAACCAATGAAGCGTTGAGCTTAAGTTTATACACCTCATTCAAGCTGATGAGTGAATCGTTAAAAGCTATCCAAGGTTGCTCTGTATCCTCATGAATTCCACTATGGGTAGAAAAATGAATCACATCATAATTACTAGATATTTCACTGAATGCTGAAAAAGTGGCATTCTCTCCGCGCAATACTTCTGTATCTGAAAATTTCTCTAAAGCGCTCAGCTCATCCTTACTTTCTACCAGTGGACTCATTTCTAGCTCACTAAATTTGCCAGGACTAACCAACAATAAATTATTGAAATTGCTCTGCCTACTATATTTTCTAAGAATGGATAAAGAAGGTGCATTGCAAAAAATGTGATCTTCTATCAAGTATTTAGGCTTTCCCTGGTTTATGCTACTTACGAGTACATCAAAAGGAATATAATCTATTGCTCCATCGCCTATGATTATAGACTTATGTCTTTTTTGTGTGATGCCTGAGAAGAGCAACTCATGTAACTCGTGAGATACTTTCGTAAATGCCTCAAAATTAACTTGAAATTCCAGGCTGTCTTTGTTATCTAAGTAACCCAAAAAATTATTGACCTTATGATCTAGTTGTCTATCATTTTTCTTAGTGACTAACTCAGAAGAGGTCTTTGTAATATTAAGCAGATAGATACTATCATAGGTTATATAATAATTCAGTACCTGAGTAGAATCATCGAGAATTTCATCTTGTACTTCCTTTATAGTAGGTGTCTGAACATCGAACTTATACTTATAATAGCTGGAATAATTCTCTTTTAAGGATGTTAGAAAATCATTGTATTCCTTGAACTTGAGGATGGTGTTATCTGTAGCGTCAGTGAAGGCGTCCCTAAGTTGCTTTTCCTTTTCTGCTAGTCTGGCTGGAATCATGGACATTGCTTCCTTATGATTGAGTTCATCTAGTAATAACAAGGATCTACTTTTCTCCATGTATTTTAGTATCCTCTCATGATCCTCTAGCCAGTCACTCATCTCTATAGCCGTATCGTATATCGTCTTAGTTCTTTTTCTCCAGTATACTTTTGTCTCATCCGTAGATAACTCTGCTCTCATAATATCGATGAGCTCCACAGCATTAGAAAGATGTCGCTCACTACTTTCCAGATCTTCTCTATTCTTATGCTCAAGATACAAGTGTGCATAACACAATGCCTTTTCTTTGAGTGACTCTAGCAAGCGCCACTTAATACTAACTTTGTAAAGATCTTCTTTTGGTATTGTCTTCCTAGAATCTGAAAAATTCTCATCCCCTAATAGACATTTTATGGCATTCTGTTGCTGTCTTATAGAAGCCTCAAAGTCTTTGAAGGAAGCATATTTTGCTGCTAGGTTATAATAGAAAAATGCAGAACTAGGCTGGTATACCCCACCATGATGATCTTGATTTTCATTGACAGCAAGTTTTGCATATTGTATAGCTAGTTCCTTTTTGTTTAGATACTTGTACTGATTACTGATATTAGTATATGCCCACATAATGGGCTTATGCTTTTCTTTGCTATCACTTTTTTCTAAAAAAGAAATTCCCTTATTATAATATTGTATGGCGGTATGGAAAGCCTCTTCAGCTGCGGTGTGATTCTTACGTTTTCTATGGGCCCGTGCTATGATATTGTTTATCCAGCCTAAATGTGCATAGGCTCTCCCTCTGTGATAAGTCAAGCCATACTTTTTAGAAAGAGTAAGTATTTCTTCCACTATTTCATTGCTCTTCTCTATCTCTGACATTCTTGCACTTCCTGTAAGTTGTAAGTGCAGAGCCTCACACTTGTCAGAAGGCGTAGTGGCAAGGTCATAGGCATGCTTAGCGTATTCTTTTAATAAACTATAATTGCCTTGGGCATGCAGCACTTTTGCCAGTCCTAGATAATTCTGGAAATTCACCTTCGTTCCTGCATCTAGATTTATGCTATACTGAAAGTGTTTTTCAGCTTTAGGAAACTTATACAGAGCCACATATTGCTCGGCGACTTGCGTATAAGCTTGAGCTGTTCTGAGCGATAAAGAATCTAGCCTCTTTTGTATCTCTAGATTCTTATTACTGAAACTTAGTGCTTTATCAAAGTCTCTATTATCAGCATGCCAAGTGGCAAGTGCATAATTGACTTTGGCAGTAGTAGTATCGTTGGGTGGGAAATCTGCCTCACATTTTTGGAGGCTTCTTTCTAGCAAAAAAAGTTGGGGGTCATTCTCTAGTCCTTCATATTGTACTAAGGCATCTTCTATAGCCTGCCTTTCACCTTTATGTTGGGCAGCTAAGGCTGAGCAGAAGAGCAGTAATAGTATTGCAATGAGAAATCTCAAACACAGATTTTATGAGTTACTCAGTCTAAAAAGAAGCAAGTAGTTCTAATGCTTTCTTGTAGTTGTATCTTTTTGAAGATGATATTTCTTCTAATAATTTTTTGGCTTCGATTTGATTCCCTTCCTTAAGGTAGGTAAGCGCATCATACCACAGATATTTATTGACTCTTGGATTTAGTGATTTGATGGTACCGAAGACAGTGTGGGCTTCTTTATATTTTCCTAACTCTGATAATGAAATACCTTGAGCAATCAGAACATCTAGATCCCTTGGATTAGTAGAGAGGTAACTTTCTATCATAGGAAGAGCCTCTTTATAATTAGCTGCATTGTAAAGATCCTGCATCTCTCTGTGTTCTGCTAATGAGAGGTCACTCTTAGTAGTAAGCTGAAGGGGCTCTACCATTGCAAGGTGCTGATATTCTATTGTATTACTTGAGTTTTTACTAGAGCTAAATATTGAATATGTAATAAATAGCATTCCAGCGAACAACAATGCAAATGCTAGGTACTTATATAGGCTAGTCTTAGTGGTTTCTTTAGGGCTGACATCAGTAGCTGCGCGCTCTGTCCTGATATTAGCAAGTGTATCTCGTAACTGGTTTTCTAGTACATTAAATGAGCTTGCTTCTTGCATTTCAGCAACGACATTCATATCGTATGCTAGGTCTTTATCACTTTGCATGAAGGCCTTAAAACTATCAATGTCTTTTTGGGTCATACCTCCTGAGAGATAATCATCTATTAGTTGATACTTGTTATTATCGTTGATATTCATAACAGTTGATCGAATTTAACGTCTTTCTTTATTCTTTCGATTAATTTTTTCTGACACTTGTACTTTTTCTGTTTTGCAGCATTTTCGGACTTTAATCCCAGTCTGATTGCAATTTCTTTGAGTGGTACTTTATTAAAAAACAACTCAAACAGCTCTCTACATTCGGGCTCTAATTCTGCCATTTTATCTTTGTACAACCGAAACCGTTCCAATTTATGGATGGATTCTTCTATGTCTGCTTCATCCTTTAATGTTCCTATACTCTCAATTGTAACGTTCTTTTTGTACTTTTTTTTAGATTCATTGAACCATTTAAATTTACAAATACTAACTAAGAACGTATAAAAGGAGCTATTTAGCTGAAAATCAGGACTTTGCGCTTTGTTCATTATGACTATGAGACTCTCCTGAAATACCTCCCACGCCTCATCTTTGGAGCCCCCCATGTTTCCTATTATGGCCTCTATTTTTGGCAAATAGGTGTCATATATGCTAGTAATGCCTTTAGGATCATTATCTAGCAAGGATCTGACATATGGATCATTTACCTTACTCATAAGGGAAAAAAGAGGATTTAGATTTAATAGTGAATTTCAAATTTATGAATTGTTAGCTATAAATCTTGGAAATTGCCTGCACAACTCTTTGCCCATCCATTGCTGCAGACAAAATACCTCCTGCATATCCAGCACCCTCCCCACAAGGATAGAGACCTTTTATTTCAGGATGCTCTAGACTGGTATGGTCTCTGGGTATTCTTACAGGAGAACTGGTCCTACTCTCTATGGCTACAACATTTGCTTCACTGGTAAAATAGCCTTTCATCTTTAAAGAAAAAGTTGTCAAGCCCTGCTTCAGCCTTTCGTAAATAAAATCAGGAAGTAGTTCATGTAACGGTGCTCGATAGATTCCCGGGATATAAGAACTAGCACCCACGTCTATCATATCCTGACCATTTACAAAATCTATGAGATTTTGGGCCGGTGCTTTCTGTGTACCATCACCATACTCAAACATCTTTTGTTCCACCTCAGCTTGAAAATCCATATTACCAAAGATGCCACCGTAACCTTTACTGCTTAATTCCTCATTGGAAAGTGCAGTAACAATCCCAGAATTGGCATACGGAGAGTTACGCTTAGAAAGACTCATACCATTCACAACCAGTTCTCCTGGTGCTGTTGCTGCTGGAACTATAAGTCCACCTGGACACATGCAAAAAGAAAATACACCTACCTTATCTACTTGTGATACCAGACTATAAGAGGCAGCAGGTAGTGCCTCCTCCCTCGGATTCTGTTTATACTGAATCTCATCTATCAGTGCCTGAGGATGTTCTATTCTGATACCTAAGGCAAAAGGCTTGGCTTCTAGCGCGATGTGCTTCTGATCTAGAAGCCTAAAGATGTCTCTAGCAGAATGACCAGTGGCTAAGACTACCTGTCCAGCCAGTAATTCTTCTTCTTCATTAATGATAACACCTTTACATACTTTATCTTCAATGACAAGGTCAGTCACCTTAGTTCCAAATCTTACCTCTCCCCCCTTAGCTAATATCGTACTCCGCATATTAGAGATAATGCCTGGTAGTTTGTTAGATCCTATATGAGGATGGGCATCTATGAGGATGTCCTCTTTTGCACCATGGTCCACAAGGATCTTTAATGTCTTGATTATCTTACCACGCTTTTTAGAGCGGGTATACAACTTGCCATCTGAGTAAGTCCCTGCACCTCCTTCTCCAAAACAATAATTGCTATCAGGATTGACTAGACCTTCCTGCTGTATAGCTTTGAGATCTCTTCGTCGTGCTCTTACATCTTTACCTCTATCCAGAACTATAGGTTTTAGCCCTAGCTCAATGGCTTCTAGAGCAGCAAAATATCCAGCAGGTCCCGCACCCACTATAATTATAGACGGTCTAGTATGAACTTCCTTGTATTCTATGGAGAGCTTATCCACATCTCTTTGCACGACCTCATCCACTCCTACCAGCAGGCTGAGCAGATACTTAGGCCGGCCTTTACGTGCATCTAAGGATTTCTTTCGTATACGATAACTAAGCTTTTTATCCCGCTTGAGTTTTAGCTCTTTATAGATCTGCTCTAGAATAAACTCGTCATCGTATAGACGGTCGGGGTATACTTTTATTTGAATCTCATGAATCATAGCGATACAGCAAATCTATTACTATTAGAGCTGCAAGGAGTATGAAATTACTAATAGAAACTTAATCACTTGAAAACCAAATATTTACAATACAGCCATTTTCATCTGTGTACAGAGTTCGTTAGTAGATAATAATTAACAATATTGTACCTTTGCAAACTATTTTTCAGCAGCTCACATTGAGTTGGTGGATTAGTACCAAAACCAAACTATCTCAATGGATTCTACTCAGCGCACAGGTCTCTTATTACTTTTCATTGTATTTGCAGGGTATTATTATTTCACAGCACCTACCAAAGAAGAACTAGCTAGACATGAGTTTGTGCAAGATTCACTCGCACAAGTAAAGCTACTTGAAGAAAATTCTGGACTTTCAAAAGCACCTCCCGCTCCAATAGTTTCCGCTACAGATTCTGTTGCCGTGTCAAAATTGACTAACACTTATGGCCCTTTCGGAACTGCCATGACTGGCGAAGCTCAGACAGCTTCTATAGAGAACGAACTACTCAAAATCACTTTTAGTTCTAAAGGTGGCGTCATCAAAAATGCGCTCATCAAGGATCATAAAAAAGTGACCGAAGATGCTGAACATGTCCAGAGCAAGTCTGAGTTATATCTCATGGAAGATGAGAAAAACAAATTTGAATATCTGATTCCGACTAGGACTCATGGATTAATTAATACCAGTGAACTCAATTTCGTCCCTCAGGTTAGTGGTAATACCATAACTATGACAGCCACCCTGCAGGATGGCCAATCACTAGTCCAAAAATATACACTGCAAGAAAACTCGTACAAAGTAGATCATGCTCTACAACTAAATGGCATCAATCAGCTCATCGATCCTTCTAATAGCAAACTAAAATTTAGATGGCACCACTATCTAGACAGAATAGAACTCAATACAAACTTTGAAAAATATTACTCCACTATCTATTTTCAAGAGTCAGGTGAAAGCTCTGATTATTGTAATTGTAGATCTGACGATGTAGAAGAACTTGAGAACAAAAAAATAGATTGGGTATCACATGTCAACCAATTTTTCAATACATCTATCATAGCCAAAAACAAGAAAATAGAGAATGGAAGATTTGAGACTATTGCTACAGCAACTGATTCGGAAGATTTAAAAATTCTGAAGACAGAATTCGAATATCCTCTCGATCTTGTGGCAAACGAATCTATAGAGAGTAGCCTATACATAGGTCCTAATGAATTCGAACGATTAAGGACTTATGGAAATGAACTAGAGCAAATTATTCCTTTTGGGCGATCCATCTTTGGGTCTATAAATAGATGGATTATCAGACCTTCCTTTAATTGGCTGTCAGGATTTATCGGGAGCAAGGGTATCGTCATCATTGTGCTCATCTTTATATTGAAGATGTTATTATATCCACTGATGTATAAGATGCTCCATTCCCAAGCGAAAATGGGTCAGCTCAAACCAGAGATAGCAGAACTAAAAGCGAAATTTCCTGATGACAACCAGAAGGTGCAAATGGAAACGATGAAGATGTACCGAGAGTATGGAGTAAGTCCTCTGGGAGGATGTATGCCTATGATCGCACAGATGCCTATCTGGTATGCACTATTCAGATTCTTTCCTGCCTCTATTACCTTTAGGCAAGAGCCATTTTTGTGGGCTACAGATCTTTCGTCATATGATGTGGCAGCATGGTTGCCATTCACTATCCCAGCTTTCGGTTCGCATATAAGTTTGTTTACAATCTTATGGGCGGTGACGACTATCATCTATTCATATTACAACATGAAGCATATGGACATGTCCGCTAATCCAGCAATGAAGTACGTCCAATATTTTATGCCTATCACTTTCCTATTCTTCTTTAACACTTATGCATCAGGTCTTACGGTATATATGTTCTTTAGTAATCTCTTTAACATAGCCCAGACGGTTATAACTAAGAAATTTGTATTCAGTGATGAAAAACTCAGAAATGAACTGATGGAACAGAAAAACAAACCCAAGAAAAAGGGTGGGTTTTCATCCAGACTAGAAGAAGCCATGAAAGCACAACAAGAGATACAAAAGAAAAAGACTAATGAAATGGCAAAGAAGAAAAAAAGGAAATAAAATATCCTGTTCTGTGCTCTATAAAATTAGCTAACTTAAGTTCATGTCAAAGACAATCGGGGTACTCGGGTCAGGATCTTTCGGCACTGCTATCAGTCGTCTTCTAAGTAAGAACAATGATGTTCTGATGTATACCAGACGGGACAACATTCTAGACAGTCTGAACACTAACCATATGCTAAAGGGATACGAGATGCCCTGGAACATCAGAGCGACTAAAAGCTTAGAAGAAATTTCAGAGAATTGTCAACTAATCTTTCCCATTATCCCTTCTCAGTACTTCAGAGAAGTGCTGAATCTGATTTCGCCTTTTGTGGGTCCACAACATATAATGATTCATGGCACTAAGGGCCTGGATGTTTCTTCTTCCTTTGAAGCATCAGAAAGCATAAAAGAAATAAAGTCCACTGTGTTTACAATGTCAGAAGTTATAAGACAGGAAACCAGTGTCTTGAGAGTAGGGGCACTAGCGGGACCAAATCTTTCTAAAGAACTCCTTCAAGGACAACCTGCAGCCACTGTTATAGCATCAGAATTTGATGAGGTGATAGAGATGGGGAGAGAGGCGCTGAACAGCAAAACTTTTATTGTCTATGGTTCCCATAACTTAAAAGGAATAGAGCTAGCCGGAGCTCTGAAAAATACAATCGCGATAGCCTCAGGAATTATGAATGGCCTGGGTTTTGGAAAGAACATGCAAGCTCTTCTCATAACAAGAGGGCTGAGAGAAATGATTCTTATAGCAAAGGCTGTAGGTGCAGAGGTGAGGCCTTTTCTGGGGACTGCTGGCATAGGAGATCTTATTGCCACTGCTACCAGTGAGAACAGTCGCAACTATACTTTCGGTGGGTATCTTGCTCAAGGAAAAACTATTCCTGAAGTGCATCAGCTTATGGAAGAAACAGCAGAGGGATATCGTACGATTAAGTTTGCAAAGAGAATAGTGAGCGCTGCAGAAATAGATGC
>CALLAE010000180.1 GCA_938002665.1 uncultured Saprospiraceae bacterium
TCGGACTGAGGTGTAAAGATGGGAATTTTGGTGGGGTTGTGGAGGAGGTTGGGGAGTTAAAAAAGAGTTCTTTTGTAGTTATATCTGTGGATAAAGAAGAAGCATGCTAACAAACTAATAAAATCGGCTATTCGATGTATATTTAGTAACTTAGGATAAGAATGTAAAAGTAGGAAATGAAAAAAATTGAGGTAGTTGCTGCAATTATTATAAATAATGGGCAGGTATTATCTGTAAAAAGACCAAAGCATAAATTAGAATACATATCTAATAAATTTGAGTTTCCAGGTGGAAAAATTGAAGATGGTGAGTCTAAAAAGGATGCATTGAAAAGAGAATTAATTGAAGAATTGAGATTAGATGTTAACATTGATGAACACTTCATGACAGTAAATCATGTGTATCCAGATTTTGAACTTATAATGCACTCTTATATTGTAAATAGCCCGACTAGAAACTTTACCTTAAATGAACATGTTTCTTTTCGTTGGTTAGATAAAAATGAACTTTTAGACGTTGACTGGGCTGCTGCAGATATTCCAATAGCAGATAAATTAAAGTTGACTGAGTGGAAGAGTTCATAGATTTATTTAAGAAAAGTCTTACCACTGGCTTTATAGATAAGGAAATAGGTTCTGAACTCCTGTACCAACCTAGGTTATTAGTAAATAATAAGGAGCCTAGGAAAAAGATACTTACATCGCTGTTGAATGAGCTACAGACATGTGAGTCATTTTTTATCTCTGTAGCATTTGTTACCACTGGTGGAGTAGCAACAATAATAAATACTTTACAAGACCTTCAAGAAAGGAATATAAAAGGAAAGATTGTTGTATCTCAATATCTAAATTTTACAGACCCTGAGGCCTTAAAAAGGTTGATGCAATTCGAAAATATAGAATTAAGAATTGCAACAAAAGTTGATGCACATTCTAAAGGCTATTTATTTCAAAAGGAAAAGTATTACAACTTAATAGTAGGAAGCAGCAATTTAACACAAGCTGCCTTAGCTAGTAATAAAGAATGGAACCTTCAAGTTTCAGCCATTAGAAGTAGCAAAATTATAAAGGAGGTAAATGAAGAATTTGAGAATGACTTCAATTCTGCTACAATAGTAACTCCTGAATACATTCGGGAGTATCAAAAAATCTACGATAGAAAAAGAATACTCCTTTCAAGAATTGAAGACGAAAAAGACTATCAAGAGTTACTAGAGCCTAACGGAATGCAATTAGAGGCTTTAAACAATTTAAGTAGTCTAAGAGCACAAAGTAAGAACAGGGCACTTGTAATTTCAGCAACCGGTACTGGAAAGACTTATTTAAGTGCATTCGATGCGAAAGCTTTTGGTTCTACAAAATTACTCTTTGTTGTGCATAGGCTAAATATTGCAAAGAAGGCCATGAGTAGTTTTCGTAAGGTATTTGGTATAGAACAGTCTATGGGTTTGTATTCTGGCAATAAAAGAGAGTTAGATAAGGATTTCCTTTTTTCAACTGTTCAGACTATTTCTAAGAAGGAACACTTAGATTTATTCAATAGGGATCATTTTGATTATGTCATCATCGATGAATCTCATCGTTCAGGTGCAAAATCATACAAGAATCTCATAGAGTATTTTACCCCTAAGTTTTTATTAGGCATGACTGCTACTCCAGAAAGGAGTGATGGCTTTGACATCTTTCATTTATTTGACCACAACATCGCATATGAAATTAGGTTGAATAGGGCAATGGAGGAAGAAATGCTCTGTCCATTTCATTACTATGGTGTTTCGGATTTACACATTGATGAAGAAGAGCAAGATGACCATCGAATATTTAGCAAATTAACTTCCAATGAAAGAATAGAAAAAATAATTAGTAAATCTAAATTTTACGGCACTGACAATGGGATATGCCGAGGATTGATTTTTACTTCTAAAGTTGATGAGGCAATCGAAATGTCTAAGAAGCTTAATGTAAGAGGATTTAAAACTGTTGCACTGAGTGGTGCTAATTCTAACGAAGAACGGACCGAAGCAATTAGAAATCTTGAGTCAGAGAATGAAAATGATAGACTCGATTATATTATAACTGTTGATATTTTCAATGAAGGAATTGACATTCCTAAGGTCAATCAAATAATAATGCTCAGACCAACTGAGTCCGCAATAATATTCGTTCAGCAATTAGGGAGAGGATTGAGGAAGTTGGACTCCAAGTCGTATTTGACGGTAATTGATTTTATTGGAAATCATAATAACAATTACCTCATCCCAATTGCTTTGTACGGCGACACATCATACAACAAGGATAAACTAAGGAAGCTGCTTGCTGACGGAAGTGCTGACTTACCGGGAGTATCAACTATTAATTTCGATAGAATAGCAAAGGAAAAGATTTACGAATCTATTGACTCTGCTAACATGAGTCTTCTAAGAGACTTGAAAAAGGATTACTCGTTGCTCAAGTTTCGTCTAGGAAGGAATCCAATGATGATGGATTTCTTAGAGTCCGAATCTAGGGACCCTTTCTTGTTTGTAAAGTATTCAAAGTCATATTATAATTTTGTGTCGAAAGTTGATAGTGACTTTGTGCCATCATTGGACAAAGATTATATAGAATTACTTAATCTTTTTTCACTTGATATCAACAATGGGAAACGTGTTGAGGAATCAATTATACTTAAAGAACTTTTGAAATCGAGTATATTGGAAGTCAGCAAGCTGATTGCAATTATTGATGAATCCTATGGTTACACTGTTTCTGAAGAGTCCATTAAATCTGCTCTTATTAATCTGAATTTTGAATTTGTAAACAAGACAAAGAATATTCTAATATTAGAGGGTGGGAAGATAAAGCGACATCATGAATTCAGTTTAATGCTTGAAAATAAATTGTTTACTCAATTTCTTAAAGACACGATTGGCTATTCAATAAGTTCTTACACCAATAAATATTCTAAAGAAATCTATAATGACGGGTTTTTACTATATCAGAAATATAGTCGTAAAGATGTTTGTCGCTTACTTAATTGGGATAAAGACGTAAGTAGTACTGTCTATGGGTATAGAACTCGAAAGAGTTTTACACCATGTTTTGTTACCTACAATAAGGGTGATGACATTGAGGATTCAATAAATTACAACGATCATTTTGTTTCTCCTTCTGAATTTGCTTGGGAATCTCGGTCAAATAGAAAAATTCATAGCCCAGAAATTCAGAATGTCATTAATTCAAAACGTGTTCTACTTTTCATAAAGAAAGCTGACTCAGAAGGAACTGAATTTTATTACATGGGAGATGTTTCCATAGTTGAAGATTCTATTAAACAGTCTAAGATGCCCGACTCTGGTCAGCCTGTAGTGCATTTTAGATTTAAATTAGATAATCCTGTTCCAGAAAATCTGTATAGCTACATAACCGATAGCAAGGGAGAATTGCGCAAAGAAGTTAAGAAAGAAAACTTTTTAGCTGACGTTGAAGAGTTACCTCAATTAAGTGAACCTGATACACCTATCTACCAATTACCTCTATATGATTTAGTAGCTGCAGCAGGCTCATTTAGTGAAATGCAAACTGAGAAAGAGTTCACAATGATTGATGTACCCGAAAAATATAATAGGGAAGGACATTTCGCTTTCAAGGTTATAGGCGAATCCATGAATCGACGTATCCCAAATGGTTCCATATGCATTTTTAAGCAACCTGTAGTTGGTTCTAGAGCTGGTAAAATTCTATTAATCGAATATTACAATCGCCAAGACCCTGATTTACATTCGCATTTTACAGTAAAAACTTATTCCAGTACTAAAATCATGGTTGATGGCAGGCCTAGAAATGAGTCTATAATTCTAAAACCGAATTCAGATGATTCGACCTTTACTGACATCATAATAACAGAAGAGGACATGGCAGAAAATGCTTTTCATGTTGTTGGAGAATATGTTGGAATTTTGGATGTAAATGATTCTGCACTTTGAGCCTTGTACCATAAAAACCTAATCTTAGAATCCTCTAATCCTAAAAATCCTAATTCAGACAAAAGGAAAGAGTGGGCAGGAAAGAAGTACCATAAACCATAGAGCCCTTTCACCATCAAGCCACCCACAACAAGCACGGAGATCTTTCGACTCCATGCTATTCCGCTCAAAATGAAAAGTAAGTGATAACCATATTCCTTATGCCATATTCTTCACACCATAATCCCCTAATCCTAAAAATCCTAATTCAGACAAAAGACTCAAGATGAAACGTGAAGGATAACCAAGAAACTAAGATCCCAAAAAACCTTGCCTTTCATCGACCCACCCCCTCCATTCGTAGAGAAAATTCCACCCTTCTTAAGATTTCTGTAACAACTCATCCCCGCTGCCGTCATCTCTCTGTAACAAGCATGAACAAGCGGTGCAAAGCAAGTTATAGTCTAGAGGGCTGCAACTAGTGAGAGAACCGATTTTTCAGAAGCGAGTGGGTTGGCCTTCTATTCTCTTATGATGAGGTTCGTGTTTTTCTATGCATTTGTATAGTTGTTGCATTTGGAAATTAAGAAGTTATTCACTGAGGATTACTTCTATTCTATTAACTTGAAACATTAAAGCTAAAAACATGAAACAAATACTATTTCTACTTATAACTGTATGCAGTGTCACTTTTGCCAGCGCTCAGAATGTCATAGAGAGACACTTCGATTATCTTCTAGAGCAAGAGGATGCCACCCACATCAATGTCACAGGAAAGATGTTCGAACTGATGAATAATATCAATATCGAGACCGATGATGTAGACTCTCAGAAAGAAGTAGCAGAGATGCAAGACTTTATTTCTTCTATCAGATCATTCGAACTACTAGCAGTGGAGTCTATGCCTGCCGCGAGAAGCCGATATGATAGAAGCCATGATGTACTGAGTGGTGAGTACGAGGAGCTACTTAGTATCAATGATAAGAAAGGCAGTTTTTTCCTCTTTATAGATGAGCACAATGGCACCGTACACGAGGTCGTCGGTATAGGAACAGATAACGAAAGCATGCTCGTCTTTTCTTTACTAGGAGATATGAAACTAGATCAGGTGGGCCAGATTGCACAGACGGTCAACAATGCCGGCATGGGCAGCCAGATATCTAAAGTAAAAGACCTAGAGATAGGAGATGTGAAAGTATATCCTAATCCTGCTAGCTCTAATGGTGTTCTGAATCTAGAAACCTCTAAAGGTTTTCAAGGAGGTGTAGCGACATTGTTTGATGCAAGTGGTGCTTCAGTAAAAACTTATAAGATAAGTAGCATGGATCAGACGTTGCAATTAGATAATCTTTCTCCTGGTAACTATGTTATGAAAATTACGCAAGGGGAAGTGAGTATGAAAAAGAAAGTACTTATAGTGCGATAAGACCAGTACTATACTGCAAATATCATGAGCGCTCTTCAGCATAGAAGAGCGCTTTTTTTTGTTAGCAATGTCCTGACCTTTGTAATATGAGCACATGCCCGTCATAGCTTATGGTGATGGTATAGCCCATTCCGTAATTGTCTTCTAGCTCTATCATTAGGTAACAAGTTTGATCGGAGGTAGTTCTACTTTCACTAGTTATCCTATGCGCTGTATCTAAGTTGTTATTGAAATCCAGTGACATATAATAATTCATAAGCGCAAATCCATCTGAGAAACCAAATTTCCCAGGGATGATGTACTCCATAGAGGCACCACCTTCACTATTTTTTTCGGAAGAGGTAATACCGTTCTTGTAGATGGTGACAGCATGGTACCTTATGCTATCTATAACTAGGTGGGAGAGGGTATCACTCTGAGCAAAGAAAAAGGCATTGAGGTTGTCTTGCTGATTGGGCTTGATATGAGAGAGATAAGCACCGAACATATATCCTTTTTTTCCTAAGACCTCTACCTGTACCCATTTGCTGCTGAGGTACGAAGGCTGGTTTTCTTTATGTTCTTTATTGAGAATAGCGGGAATGAGTCTAATAGAGTCTATGACTCCAGCGCGATCGCCATTGTAGTACCAATCTGATAGGTGGCTCACCTGAGTGCCAAAGGGTACAATTTCTAGTATCTCAGAATCCAAGCTAGGTTTTGATCTTAATGACAGACCATTTTTAGCCCATACATAGGCGGAGTCTGGGGAGCAGTGCGCTGGTCCTTGACTGAATAGGTGTGCAGAAGTCAGGCATAAAATACTTAATAGAATTAAGGAAATTTTCATGTTGCTTTGTTTGCTCACAAGATGCCAAGAATCATAACTCAGTTTCTTGGACATTTATTAAGTGCATAGAGTTAGCTATTAAGTGAGAGTATGGTATCTTGATCATTCACCTAAGTGTTCGAAAATGAAATATATATGGCTAGCATTAATATTACTGGTAAGCTGTAAGACAACCGATAAGTTGGCAGATGATCAGTTGTATGAGCATATAACAGATAGAAAGGCAAGAGCTATCATCAAAGAGAGCATCACTTTCTATGGAGGTCTGGAGAAATGGAAGAGCATTTCTCAGCTGAGTTACACTAAGGACTTTGACCTCTTGCTGGAGGATGGCTCTATAGAAAAGAGTTATGAGCAGCAACATCATTATAGTTATCAGCCCCTGGACATAAGAGTAGAATCTCTGGAAAATGGTCAGATGGTAATTTCTCATTATGATGGCACCAGCTATACTAGAAGCATAGATGGCAAGCGGGTGGAGCTGGCGCCAGATAAAATTGCGAAGGGTCTGAACAGCTCGCTGTACGTGATAGGTATCCCCTATAAGTTATTAGATGAAGGTGTGGCACTGAGTTATGCAGGTAAGCGGACGATGGAGGATGGTAGGGTAGTAGATGTGGTTCGGGCCAGTTATGATGCTGTCGCTCATGAGAATCATTCTAGCACGGATATCTGGGAGTATTATTTTGATGAGGAAAGAAAGATAGTTGCTAACTGGGTCCAGACAGATGATCATGCTAATCTGGTGGAGAACCTAAGCTTTGAGCGGGTAGGCGGGCTGCTGATGAATAAGGATCGTAAAAGCTATCGGCTAGACGAGAACAACAATAAGACTTATCTAAGGGCTTCCTATAGCTACGGAGAGTATCAGCTGCGTTTCTGATGGATATATATGAGGGGTTGCTTGCTATTATGGATAATAAAGTGTGCTTTTACTTGACTTAGGGGCAAAAAAAAATGGTCGCTCCCCAGCGACCATCTGCAAATTATAATCCCATGAACATATCCTTAGTCAAGCTAAAGACACTGTTATAAATTCGATATTTTTTTAGAAAACCAACTTAAAAAAAATAACAAAACTCAATCTCGTTTCAAGATAAACCCTAAGGATCTTGTAGCTTATCTTAATATTTAGATTCTAGCTCTCCAGCTAAAATCTCAGTGCTTTCACTCGATTACACTTCAAAGATAAGGACGAGGTCTAGTTTTGACAAAGACAAATTAGATAGATTGTTACATATTTATTATTATAATATGTAATCTACCTCTTCTTATTAGGTTTACAATAATTACTTGCTGCACTCAGTTTCTGGATAAGCTATAACTTTGTAGAATACAATCAGAACATGAAAATTACACAATTACTCTTAGCTACAGTTTTACTCATAGGCGGCTTTCTGCTAGGCACTAATTTTTCCAGTCCTTCAGAAGCGGAAAACACTGAACAAGTTGCTTATAATCAGGAAGATAGCTCTGCAACTAATCCTGAAACTGAGCCCAGCCCTACACCTTCCCTAAGCTATAAAAGAGCTGTAGATCCCGTCAATACTTTTGGAACTCACGAGTCAGCAGTGATCAATCTCTTTGAGTCAGCCGCACCCTCTGTGGTCTTTATTACGACCTCTTCCCTAAGTCAGGCCAGATGGTCAATGGATGTCACAGAAATACCCAAAGGCACAGGAACTGGCTTCATGTGGGATGAAAAAGGCCACATTGTTACTAATTTTCACGTGTTAGAGGGTGGAAATAAGTTTACCGTGACTCTCTCTGACCAGACCAGCTATGATGCTGAGGTGGTAGGTGCAGAGCCTAACAAAGATCTAGCAGTCCTAAGAATAAATGCTGGCCCTAAAGCCAAGCCCTTACCTGTAGGGAAATCTAATAATCTCAAAGTAGGCCAGTTTACCTATGCAATAGGTAATCCCTTTGGTTTTGACCAGACCCTGACCACAGGAGTCGTCAGTGCGCTAGGTAGAGAGATTACTGCTCGTAGCGGCACCAAGATCTATGATGTTATCCAGACAGATGCAGCCATTAACCCAGGAAACTCTGGAGGTCCCTTGCTCAATTCTTCAGGAAGAGTCATAGGCGTCAATACCGCTATCTACTCTCCATCTGGTGCTTATTCTGGGATAGGGTTCTCTATTCCTATAGATGTGGTGAATATTGTAGTGCCTGATCTTATTCAGTATGGTAGAGTAAAAAGGCCCATTATGGGAGTAGAACTGGTCAGTCCTAATTATGTCAGGGATGCTGGTGCCATGATAAGAAATGTCTCTGAGGGAAGTCCAGCGGAGCGGGCAGGCTTGATAGGCCTGTCTAGAGGTAGAAATGGAGTAACCTTAGCTGGAGATCTGATCGTAGGTATAGATGAGAAAGACATTAGTTCTAATGTGGATCTGATAGAAGCACTAGAAAAGTATAAGCCTGGTGATAATATCACAGTTATCTATAATAGAGGCGGAAAGATGTATGAGACCTCTCTGAAACTTACAAGTTCTGTCAAGTAATTACTCACTAGATAATAATTACTTTTGAGGGACTACTCCCTACAATTAGACTAAGAGCTATGTATCCAGATCTGTCCTATTTCCTCAATGATGTCCTCGGAACCCCTGTGGATAATTGGGCTTCTATCTTTAAGACTTTTGGGCTGTTTTTGGGCTTGACCTTTATCTTTGCTTTCTATGTGGTCAGGTCAGAGCTGAGACGAAGGCATAGAGAAGGGCTGATTCCTGCTTTAAAAGTGAAGGTGGCAGCTTCCTCTCCTCTGAAAGAAGGTTTTTTCAATGGTCTGCTCGGCTTTGTGGTTGGTTACAAGGTGCCTGCTATCTATACCAACTTCGAAGCCTTCAAGGAGGATCCTGCTCCTATCATATTCTCTATGGAAGGGCATATGTTGCTGGGTATAGCTGCTTTTGTCCTCTTTGCTTTCTATGCTTACTTCATGGGTATCAATAGGCCTCCAGTAAAGGGAGGAGAGATAGGTATCAATCCTGCTGACAAGACGGGTGATATAATAATTATAGCGGCTATTTCAGGTGTTTTAGGATCTAGATTGTTTTCGATACTAGAGAACCTAGATGCATTCTGGGAAGATCCTATAGGGCAATTGATTTCAGGCAGTGGACTGACGATATATGGTGGATTGCTGTTAGCGACTTTTTGCGTCTACCAGTATATTAAGCGTCTAGGTATTCCGCCAAGACAGATGATGGATACTGCAGCACTTGCTGTAGCGGGAGGCTATGGTGTAGGTCGTATGGGCTGTCAGTTCAGTGGAGATGGGGATTGGGGTATCGTAAATGAGGCGGCTAAGCCAGATTGGTTTTTTCTACCTGACTGGGTATGGGCCTACGATTATCCAAGGAATGTTGCAGACTTTTATCAGCGCGGAATAAAGATGAAAGACTGTGTCGGTCGCTTTTGTACACATTTAGATCCACCAGTATTTCCTACGCCTATTTATGAGATTGCTATTGCCGCTGTTCTGTTTTTCTTTTTGTGGTCTTTCAGGAGAAAAATTAAGACGCCTGGTTTTATATTCTTTCTATATCTGACCTTGAGTTCGTTTGCCAGATTTTGGGTAGAGTCTATTCGCGTAAATCCACGCTACGATTATTTTGGTTTAGGCTGGTCGCAAGCACAATGGATTTCTGTCATACTATGTCTAGTAGGTATCATCGGAATGGTTATCTTAAAAAGAGGTGGAGGAGATGGTCCTCGGAAAACTGGAATACCAGATTATACTATTCCGGACTTAAGTGATCCAGCACCCGCAGGCACTACGGCTTCTGTCTAAAAGACTTACAACTCAGAATTTTAACGTACTCTAGTGTGCACTTCAGTTGTAGCTAGGAACTTCTTTATTCTAAGCCGTGAGGGTACAAGCACATATATTTCTTTTTTCTGCTTATAAGTGGCAGTGCTCTCCACCTGTATAGCAACTTGACTATGTATATCTCGCTAGTCCTTAGTTTTAAATTATTCGTATCTTTTGAGTACCCAACAATCGATCATTTGGACTTAACCCTATTTTGTCAATATTTATCACCAAAAAAAACTGGTTTATATATTGGACTAATGTATAATATGTACCTAGAGCGCTAAAAACAGATATCCTTGAAAGCATTAATTTTAGAAGATACTATTTCTTATGTGTGGGATTATGAAATGATCCTTCAGAAACTAGGTGTAGATGTAGTAGGTGTGCACAAGACCTGGAAGGACTTAGTTACTGACATAAGGAAAGCTTCTCCTGATTTTATGATTATAGATCTTTTTCTCGATCAGAATGAGAAAGGCTTAGACTTCATAAGAGAGGTACAAAACTGGCACATACCTATGATAGTCTGTACAGGTTATCCAGAGCAAGATTTTATGGATGAGGCTCTTGAGTATGGTGTCCATGCTTTTTTCTCTAAGCCTCTGGATAAGGCCGCGCTAACCTATGAGATAAAGAAGCTGATGATCAGTATCCAAGAAGCTGATAATTCTAGATATCTACTCACTAAGGATAAAGGCGTACTCATAAAAGTGCCGTTTAATAAAATCTATAAAATCGAGATAGATGGGAATTACTCTTCCATTTATACGCTGTCTGGAAAGAAGTTTGTAGTGAAACTTTCTTTGAAAAAATTATTTGAGAAACTAGATGAAAAAATCTTTGTAAGATGTCATAGGTCTACTATAGTCAACATTAATTTTCTAAAAAAAATGGATGTTCCTAATAATAAGATTGGATTGACTAATGATGAAGTGATAGATCTAGGAAACACATTTAAAAACGAAATGAAAGCTATTTTCAAAAATGGCTAACTCATACTTTCGGAAAATCTAGTTCAAAGTCAGTACCATTATTAGGAGTTGAGGAAATCTTTATATTGATATCTGATAACTCCGCCAGTTCTCCCGTGATTTTAAGACCCAGACCGAAGCCTTTTCTTAAGCTATGTTCCTCTGTTGAATTTTCATAACTTGATAATGTCTTTGGGTTAAATCCTATTCCTTCATCTTGTATACTCAACCTGATGCGGTCAGTAGATTCTGCTGTTTTTAAAAATCTCAAATGACCACCTTTTCCCGAATATTTTATTGCATTACTGATGACATTTCTGAGGATAGTCTGTAGTGCAGTTACATCTATCTTGACTTGATCCACTATGTCTAGGTTGTCAGAAGTTGATATGTTTTTCTCTTTTATCTGAGTAGAATACAAGTCTAGTATTTTTTTAATTTCTAGTTTGAGAGATAGTTTTTCAGGGTTCAATGAGATCATCTTGTTTTCTGAAAGCGCCCAGAGTAAGATGTTATTGAGATTGTCATCTAGGGCATTGATTTTTCCTTTAGTTTGTTCAGCAAGAATATCTATTTCATGTAGCCGATTATTAGCTGCCAGAAACTTCATTTTATCCGAGATGTCAGCTAAGCTACCGATAGGATTTCTAAGATCATGTGCTAGGATTGTAAACAGTTTATTTTTTTTCTGATTAATCTCACTTAGTTCTTGAGTTCTTTCATGGACTATCTTCTCCAGCTTGATGTTTCTCTCTTGTATATTTTTGGTATAAGCCCTAAAACCAAGCCATATCAAAAGTGCACTTAGAAGTAAACCCATTCCAAGGAAAGTCCAGGTTTTTCTAAAAGGTTGTATGACATTTATAGGGATAGTGAAAACATTGGAGGTGAAGGAGGGGCGATTGGCATCTGAGATGATTTCCAGCTTATGTTCACCATAAGGAAGTTTATTCAGGTTGATCGTGTTGCCAGATAACTTTATCCATTCATCGTAGATGCCCGGGATTTTGTAAGTGAATTGTTTATTTCTGGTATTAGCAAGATAGTTAGAGGTGAACTCTAGTTTAATGGAGTGGTCATCGTCTAGAAAATCTATTTTGTTGTTTTTTAGAACGCTGATAAATATATTTTCACTGGAAGCGTTATTCTTTGTTTTTTGAGCGCCTATTATTCTGAGGTCTATATTATTTTGAGAGTTAGAAGTATTAATGCTGTCTGGACAGAAATAGGTATATCCATTTAGACCACCGAAGTAAAAAAGATTTTTTGTAGTGTCCGCGCAGAAACTATATTTATTAAATTCTGAATGACTAATGCCATCAGCTTCGGTAAAAATTGAAATGGAGTTTGACTTTTTATCAAAGCAGTTCAAGAATCTATTTGTTGAAATCCATAACCGTTCTTGGCTGTCTTCTAGTATCGCATGTACATCGTTGTGTGAAAGTCCATTTTCAGTAGTATAAGATTCACAATTATCATTTTGTCTATCCCACTTAACCAGACCTTCTTTTCTGGTCCCTAGCCAAAGCGTTTGTTCATCTCTGTTATCTACATGAATATATTGTAGAGAATAATTTTTTTGTCCTGTACTTTTTATATGGAACGAATCCCTGTTGTGATCATAGATAAGAAGTCCTGAAGATGTAGCCATCCATAGCTGATTGTCAACCTCGAGTACCTGATTTACAGAAATGTTTTCAGTTTTGTCTGTGTTCAATTCCTTAGGATAGAAGTATTCGTTCTCGTATACATAGAGGCCATTTGAACCACCTAGATAAAGCTTGTTGTCTAGTGATGATCTATATATGCAATTGCTTCTGGAAGCATATCTGATTCTATACTCATGGTATACGACTTCTTTTTTGTCAAAGTCTATTTCTCTGATTCCATTATTTATAAAACCAGTACTCCATAATTTTGAGCTATCTGAGGAATCCCAGTAATGCATAGTAGCCATAGTGCCAAGATCTTGCATGTCTAGAAAACTAAGATCTAATTTTCCGGATGGTGACTCCATTGTTTCTTTTTCACCTTTTTTATAAGCCTTAATTTTTTCATCCACTAGTATTGCTCTAACACTATGGGTTTCTTGCTCATCGGTATAGCTTGATAGATGTTTGAAAACTTTTGGTTTGACATCATATACGTAGATGCCAATGTCAGTTGTCACATAAACTAAGTCTGTAGGTGTGACTAAAATATCGTAGTTACTCCTTCCTTCTAATGAAAAATGAGTATCAAGACTTAGTGCTGAATCTCTTGAGTAAAGTTTTTCTTGAATAATAAAATAACTGTCATCAAACTTTTGTATTTCCAGGTACTTTAGTTTTTTATTTTTATGATGTTCAGTTCCTATTGTTATGGAATGGCTGAGTTCTTGATTTTTATATTCATCTATATAGATACTATCTTTTGTTTTGTTTAAAAAAAATAGTTCACCTGTTTTCGATGCCCAGAAGGCTTTGTATTCTTTAATTTTAGAATCTGGAATAGTGGCTATTTTCTGACCATCTGCAGCTCTGACATCTATCTTGTCTTCTCTAAGTAGATAGATATTTCCTTTGTCACTGATATGGGTTATTGCTTGGCTATCAGAATAATCAGCATAAGCTTCTAGACTTTCCCGAAAAGTAAATACTCTTTGATCTTTAGTTAGCAGGTAGATGGTATTATCTACACTTTGAATGTATCTTATTTCGGATTGGTCCAGAAGGCTGGAATCGACATAAGATTCATAATCACTTTCTTCATTAGTCAAGGGGTCAATGACAGTGATTTTGTAATCATAATTGAGTGCATAAAAGTTGGACTTAGAACTGGGTATATTCAAAGCCTGAAGGATCCATACATACCCTGCTTGGTCACAGGCAATATCTACAATAGGTAGATGTGAATTTTTATCATCTTTCAGATCAAAGGATGTAGATGTGTACCCATTATATTTTTCAACATTTTCAAAAGTGCTTACCCAGATATTTCCATACTTATCTTGTATTATTTCCTGGCACAGCTGACTGGACAGTCCATCCTCAGATCCTATGTGATCAACATATTTTTGACAAATGGTAGAAGACGTTGACATCAGAAGAACTGATAGCAGAGTAGCAAGTCGTATTCTAATATGGGTTGTCATGGCCCAAAAGTCGTGAATTTTTTGATTAGTCTAAGCTTATTCACTTTTCGTACGGACAGCTCTTACGAGGAGGTTAATTTCTTCTTTGATACTTAGCACAATCATTCCTATTAGGAAGTTGATTTTTTCTGTATTGATAACCACAATGTTCTCACTTGTCACCACTGAGTTAATTGTCATTCAGATTGTAGAGCAAGGTTTTTTAGTTCTTTATAGATATGCTCTGAGCTTTGCTCCCAAGAAAAAAGTTTCATCTGCTGCAGCCCTGCTGAAATGAGTGCTTGAGAAAGATTGTTATCACTTACGATTAGTAGCATTGCTTGTGTGATAGCTGTGCTGTCAAGAGGATCTACCAGTAAGCCCCCTCGTCCCGCCACCTCAGGCATAGACGATACATTAGAAGTGATGACTGGTGTCTCGCAAGCAAAAGCCTCTAAAATTGGTATCCCAAATCCCTCAAACAAAGAAGGAAAGCAAAGCGCCGCCGCTGCCCCCATAATATCAGGAACGGGAAGACTACCGTCATCTAAAAAGAGTACCTCCTCTTTGAAGCTCATATTTTCCAAGGTATCGAAAATGGCTTTGCTTTTAAATGCTACCCTCCCATAGACGACCAACTTGTGTGGATGTCCAGATTGTTTTTTGAATGCTTCGTAAGCTTGCAGTAGACGCGGGATATTTTTTCTGGGGTGGAGAGAGCCTACATAGACAAAATAAGGCTGGCCCGAAGTCCATTTATTTCGGATACTTTCTTGTTGGCCTATGGAGAGAGGCCTGAAGCCATCAGGTGCAGCATTATAGGCAACGCTTATTTTTTTTGCAGGTAACTCGTAAAACTGGATGATATCTTTTTTCGTTGCCTCAGAAACCGCTACAAGTTTGTCAGCCTTTCTATGATAGCGTGGCGAAAAATAGGACATGTACTTTCTTGCTGTCCAGGGAAGATATTCTGGATGGTGCTCATAGTTGAGATCGTGGCTGACCATCAGGGTAGGGCAGTCTGTTTTTAGGCTACAATACATATCTCCCGAGTAGAAAACTTGTGCATTGATCTCTTTCAGTTTTTTGGGTACAGCTTTCTCAAACCATAAGTACCATAGGATGGGATGTCGTGATGGAGGAGATAAGATATGTGGGGTAACATTAGCTGCAAAGATAAACTGCTCGTCATAAGGTCTGTCAAAGAAGAAATGAAACTCGTCCTCTGGATGATCTTGTACCATACGCTTAGTTGTCTCATAGATGTACCTCGCGATACCTTCCATGCGATGGGCTAAGAGCAGTCTTGTATTTATTGCAATGACCAAGTAGCAGAAATTTATAGCTAGAACGAAAGTACAGTTTAATAGTGTCTGTGACTTATCCAGATGACAAAGTATTTTTCTTTACTTTATACCTCACAAGTCTACCATGATAGAACTCATAGATAAATATGCCTCTGCTTATAGTTCACTGATGTGGGGCTTGCCCTTGCTTTTTTTGCTAGTGGGTGGAGGAATGTATTTTCTTGTACTATCTAGATTTTTGCCATTCAGATATTTTGGGCATGCTATTTCAGTATTGAGGGGTAAGTATGATGATCCTAATGATCCTGGACAGATTAATCACTTTGAAGCATTGACGACAGCTCTGGCGGCGACAGTGGGTATGGGAAATATTGCAGGTGTGGCCGTTGCTATTTCTATAGGTGGTCCTGGGGCAGTCTTTTGGATGTGGGTGAGTGGAGTAATAGGTATGGCCACAAAGTTTTTTACTTGTACGCTATCTATCATGTACAGAGGCAAAGATTCTGCTGGGGAGTTGCAGGGTGGACCCATGTATATTATTACTGAAGGTTTGGGTAAGGCGTGGAAGCCTCTGGCGGTGGTTTTCAGTCTGGCAGGACTCATAGGTGCTCTTCCAGCATTCAATGTTAATCAGCTAACGCAGGCAGTGAGAGATATTCTACTGACTCCTAATGGCGTCTCTACAGGTATGATGACAGATCTTATTACAGGCTTGATTTTGTTAGTTGTGGCTGCAGTGGTTATACTGGGAGGTATACAACGTATAAGTAAGGCCGCCTCCAGGATGGTGCCAGCGATGGTGGTCCTATATTTCTTTTCAGTGCTGGCTATTCTTTTGATTAATATTACCGAGCTGCCTCGTTATTTAGCTCTCATTATCACTGACGCTTTTGCTGCTAGTCATTACAAAGGAGAGCCAATGCTAGGCGGCGTGATAGGAGCTCTTATTATAACAGGAATAAAGCGAGGTGCTTTTTCTAATGAGGCAGGGATAGGCACGGCTCCTATGGCACATGGTGCAGCTAGGACAGCAGAGCCAGTGCGGGAAGGCTTAGTGGCTATGCTAGGACCTTTTATAGATACTCTGATAGTCTGTACACTTACGGCACTGGCTATACTAGTGACTGGTGTCTGGCAAGACTCTGAGGGTAATGGAGTCACCCTCACCGCCAATGCCTTTCAGTCTGCGATGCCTGGCATTGGGCCTTATATTTTGCTGGTATGCATAGCTATATTCAGCATTTCTTCCTTACTGAGCTATGCTTATTATGGCTCTAAATGTGCTTCCTTTCTTTTAGGTGCTGACAGGAAGCATTATTACAACTATTTCTACCTGCTGAGTATTCTAGCTGGAGCTACACTTTCATTGGATGTGGTGATCAATATTATAGATGGCACTTTTGCGATCATGGCTATCCCTACGATGATAGCAGCTATAATTCTGGCTCCTAAGGTTATTCAAGAGACAAAAAAGTATATCAGTCAGATTTCATAAATAACAGTTAGTCAGTTAGTTATACTTGATTATATATAATGTATGTTAATTATCTGGCATTTTGGATCGATATAGTTCTGATGGCATATTTATTGTCTTTTACTGTGTATCTAACCCCAAAGAAATTATCGTCTCTTCGACACAATCCCCATTATTTTGTTTCTATTTCCATTTTTAACGGAATAAAAACAATATTTCGCCTTCTATCACAGTTTATACCTATTACAAGCCAGACTAGGAACTTAGGATGTTACTAGCCAGATCAAGTTCTGGAAGTGGTACGAGTAGAATCTAGATCGATTACACATTTTATGCATTTCTATCCGATTTGCTAATGATCTAATATTTACGTGATGAGAAACTGGATTACACTAGCGATGTCTATAGCCTTAATGAGTGGCTTGACTTTCGCGATCGACAAAAAAGACAACGACTCTCATGGCACACCTGCTTTTAAGGAGGTGCCAGTCATGAAAGTGAATGTATACATGATGGGAAGAGAAGAAGTAGACGAATCTGTCACCGTCAAAATATTCGAAAATATCGAATATCTAAACAAAGCATATCAAGGTGAGATTTCTTTCGTATTCGATGAGTTATTCATGGATCCTAATCATGCTTACCTACCAGATATTTATAAAAGCTTCAGAGCTGATCAAGATGAGATCATAGAGCCGATAGTAGCGCCGATAGAAAAGAAGGGAGGTATAAATATCTTCTTGTTTGATACCTACGCAGAAGAAGGCCGATCAGATGCACTGATGGGCTTTACCCCTCTACTACGAGCAAGGCAAAATACCTACGCTACTAATAGTCCGAGATTCGATAGAATAATTATGGCATACGAAGGGCTGGAAGGCAATCAGACACTTGTGCATGAGATGGGTCACTTCTTTGGACAGAAGCATCCATGGGAAATCTCAACTATGGCCAAGCATAGGTTGGGTATCAAGAATATTGATGATGAGGCTAAGAACCATATGTCTTATGGTAGCTCAGTAGAAAAATTTACGGATCAGCAACTTGAAGATATGAGACGCTATGCACTTAACTACAGAAAGTATCTGATGGATAGAGTAGTGAGAGTTTATGCTGGGATATAAAAATTAAATCAAGAATAACTCAATTAGAAGGGGCTATTAGTTCGAGAGAATTATTAGCCTCTTTTTTTAAGCTGATCCTGAATTGCTGATCCTGAATTGCAAAGCTGCTTAGCGCTTTATTATTTTTTTAGTTACAACACCTTTAAGAGTAGTTGCTTTGATAAGGTAATTGCCAGGTGGGCAAGCTGACATATCCATAGACTTACTATGATTTTGCTTTAAAATAATTCTAGAATGAATATCTAGAAGTTCTATGCTTTGAATAATATTGTCTGGGTCGGAAATATTAAGTCGACCAGAAATTGGATTAGGATATAAAGTTAGGTTTGATTTTGCTTGCTTTATTGTATTCGTAGCTGACGGATTAATTTTCAACAAGAATGCTCTTTCGTCCCCCAATACATCTGTGTAACAACAAGTACCAGCGATAATCAGATTATTGTCTTGGTCTACAGCTATGCTACTAGTAAGATGATTGAATATGCTTTCATTATCTTTCAAACTCCAATTAGTAGTACCATTGTCACCATCCATTTCTATTACATGCAACTCATATAGATTTACTATTCCTGAAGCAATGCCATAACCACCGGCTAGGATTAAATTGCCTTGATGGAGAATGGATTTACTAAATCCTAAATCGAGCTCATTTTCTGTACTCATGGTTTTTTCAAATAGTAATTCCCCTTGAGCTCCGTACTTGCGTATTACCACTTCTGAAGTCCACATTCCGGTGGACTGGCTTCCTATCACATAGACTTCATCATCTTCGTTTATCAGCACCTCTCTTAGGTTTAAGTCTAGGCTATCTATATTTTTAGTAAACGAGATGTTGCCTTCTTTGTCACAAGGACCAGCAGGTGCAACTGGAGCTACTGGCGCGCAAGGCCCAGCAGGTGCAACTGGAGCAGATGGTACTCAAGGTCCACAGGGCCCAGCAGGTGCAACTGGAGCAGATGGTGCTCAAGGACCACAAGGTCCAGCTGGAGCTACAGGCGCAACAGGCGCTGATGGAGCAGATGGTGCTCAAGGACCACAAGGTCCAGCAGGTGCAACTGGAGCAGATGGTGCCCAAGGTCCACAAGGTCCAGCAGGCGCTGATGGAGCAGATGGTGCCCAAGGTCCACAAGGCCCTGCTGGAGCAACGGGAGCTACTGGACCAGCCGGAGCAGATGGAGCAGATGGTGCCCAAGGCCCTGCTGGAGCAACGGGAGCTACTGGACCAGCCGGAGCAGATGGAGCAGATGGTGCCCAAGGTCCTGCTGGAGCAACAGGAGCTACTGGACCAGCCGGAGCAGATGGAGCAGATGGTGCCCAAGGTCCACAAGGACCAGCCGGAGCAGATGGAGCCGAAGGTCCTGCCGGACCACAAGGTCCAGAAGGACCACAGGGTCCTCCTGGACAAGATTGTGACTGTTTACAAGGCGGAGGAACAACTAGCTTTTCGAGTGGCGGAAGTACTAATCACTATGCGCTTGGTACCATAAATTCCAATTCTAACATCGTAGGAGGCAGCAATAATTTTTCTACAAAATGGAATGCTTCTGAAAATTGGTATGAAATAGAAATTAATGGATTAGATTTTTCTCTCAGACAAATGCATGTACAAGTAAATTCTTTAGATGTAAAACCGAGAATGATTTCGGTTCAAGAGAAAGAAGGAAGAGTAATCGTACAAATATTTAGTTTGACTGGAGAGGCAGTAAAAGGGGGTTTTGCTTTTTCATTAATCAAATACGATACTTCAGATACTACTAGTTCAGTAGATTGATACTGAGCTACTATTATAGAATTTTGCTAATTAGAATAAGGCTGCTTCAATTTTGAAGTAGTCTTATTTTTTCTACGTAATTAATTACAAATATGCCTTACCTGACCTATTTGACTTCGCTCAGGACAGGTTTTTCGGTTCTCTCACGTCATATTGAGTTTAGTCAATATGGTAAGCCACTTTTTGGATTACGGTTTACTCCGCTTCAAAAGCAAACTGGACTATATTGGCACCCATGCGTAGAGATTGGATTCTTTTTTCTTCTGGATCCTTGTGCACCACCTGATCTTCCCAGCCATCACCGAGGTCTGTCTCATAAGAGTAGTAACAGACAAGTCTGCCTTCCCAAATTAGACCAAAACCCTGTGCAGGCTTATCATCATGCTTATGTATCTTAGGTACGCCGTTATCGAAATCAAAAGCATTGTGATATATAGGATGGTCAAAAGGAAGCTCCTTAAATTCTAATTCAGGAAATACCTTTTTCATAGCAGGTCTTACAAATGGATCCATGCCGTAGTTGTCATCTATGTGTAAGAATCCACCTGCTATCAGATACTCTCTGAGATTTTCTGCATCTGCATCTGAGAAGACTACATTACCATGACCTGTCATATGGAAAAAAGGAAAATTAAATAGCTCTATACTACCCACATCTACTGTTGCATAGTTCACATCTAGGTTAGTACCCAGCTGGCTGTTACAAAAAGCTGCCAGATTAGGCAGAGCCGTCGGATTAGCATACCAGTCACCTCCACCACTGTACTTCAGAAGCGCTAACTTAATAGTAGGCTCAGGTGTAAAAGAAGTGAGAGAAAAGAAAAGGATAACAACTGAGAGTAAAATACGCATGCTTATAATTGACTAAACTTATTTCTAATAATTATTAAAATGGGATTTCTTGCCATTCACCACACCTATAACTTTTCCTTGCAGGTTCTGATTCCAGAAAGGAGAATTTTTTGACTTAGAACTATTGGTTTTAGCATCTAGTGTCCATTCTTGCTGTGGATCAAAAAGTGTCAGCTCTGCTTTGCTTCCCACTTCCAGATGCACCTGAGGTAGTCCTAGCACCTTTCTTGGATTGATAGCAAGGCATCTGACTATTTTATCTGAAGAAAGCTCTCCTGCAAAAGTGACCAGCCCACTGTAGCAAGTCTGTAAGCCTGTCGCACCTGCATCAGCGTAGGTGTATTCTTTTTTCTTAGCCTCTTCTTCCAGAGGGTGGTGGTTAGAACTGATAAGCTGAATGGTAGAGGCTTTTACACCAGCTACCAGCGCTGCTTTATCTTCCTCGCCACGCAGTGGAGGAATGGTCTTCATGTTAGAATCAAACTCATAGAGTGCAGTATCGGTTTTGCATAGATTAAGATAGCTGACCGAAGCAGAGATGCCTTCTTTATTCAGTCCCTTGAGTTTGCCTACACTTTCTTTGGTAGAGATATTGTAAGCGAGCAGTTTAGAATTAGTATATCTCGTGAGCTGGATATCTCTATCTAAGGCGATGAGCTCAGAAATATTGGGGCTACCCTTGAGGCCTAGCTCAGTACTGACTTTGCCTTCGTGTATCTGGTTATCATTAGCTAGTGCAGTGTCTTGAGGATGGTGTATTATCAGGCTATCTATACTCTTCACATAATCCAGTGCTCTCATCATAAGCCCACTAGACCCTAAGGAGTGCAAGCCATCAGAGAAAGCTATAGCACCATGTTTTTTCATGTCTATCATTTCCGTTATCTCTGCACCCTTACATCCCTTGCTGATGGCAGCAATAGGGTAGTGGTCCACGAGATGAGAAGCTGTGGCATTGAGTATATATTGTACGGAAGATCTGTTGTCTATGACAGGATTGGTATTAGGAAAAATGGCCAAGGCCGTATAGCCACCAGAAGCTGCTGTTTCTGATAAGGTTTCCAGAGACTCTCTGTGCTCATAGCCAGGTTCTCCACTAGTAGCACCAATGTCTAACCACCCAGGAGAAACATGTAGTTTTTTGGATTCTATGACTTTGGATGCAGTAGCGGTGATGCGACTAGCGATTTTATCTATTAGTCCATTCTTGATGAGAATGTCTTTTTTTGAATTATGGAGGGCATTACCTGGGTAGATGATAGTGGCATTCTTTATCAGTATCGACATCTATAAGCTGATTATAATTTCCAAAATCTTAATAACAAAGTCTCTATTGCAAGAAACACTAGGGCCAAGATAAGGAACCAGCGCCAAAGCGTTACACCTTGATCTTTTTCCTTTATGATCGTAGTCAGGTCAGCATTCAGAGTATTGTCTAATATGTTGGTGCTTGCTCCATAACGATCCTTTAGCTCCTTAGGCGTCATGTGTTCCAGATTAGATTCTATTCTATCATAATTAAAAGCCAGGCCTTTGACGACTTTATCTTGTAAGGTGATATTGTAGAATCCTGATTTCGAAACCATATTATTGAAAGTGATCAGAGTAGTGTTGCCCCTATTAGTCTGGCCGGGGATAAACTCTTCCTCTCCTTTGACTTTATAGATGATTTCATTGCCTCCAGAAGCACTACTTATTTCAGTCATGTTATCCTGCCCGATAGTATAAGCTATCTTCTCAGACTGACTTGTAGAAAAAGCTACCTTGTACAGTAGTGGTACAAATACTTCTGCATTGATAGTGAGGTCATTGTATTTTTTATCTAGGGGTGCAGCACAGATGTATACTTTTCCTTTGCCTAGGGAGTACTTACTGATATAGTTTTGTCCATCTCTATATTGTAATAAGGATTCACCACCTCTAGAACTGTAATTTGAAAATCTAAAATTGCCTTTAGTAACTGGTAGTTTCAGATTGCTTCCTGTAGATTCATACACATTATTGAATACAAATTCAGACGTGTTTATTTTGAAGACATTACGATCTTCTTTAGTCCATTCTTGTATAGTGTTGGTATTAAGTCTAGCAAAGAGATCATTGTAACTAGTGAGCTCACTATCAGCAGAAGGAAAGACGAGTATATTACCACCATTCTCACTGTAGCTTTTTAATTCTGAGGCTAAGCCTGTGCTTACCTTTCTTAAGTCTGAGAGGATGATAAGATCGTAATTCTTAAAGTCGTCGTATTGAAGATTACTAGCTTTATTATTGATCAAGTCAAACTGGTTCATCCCTTTGAACAAAGCAGTCATATAACGATTGGGATTGAGTTCATTGACAGCTAATACTTTGACCTTTTCTTTTATGTTGAAATTTATAAAGTAATTATCGTCAAACTGTATAGGGTAGTCATCTAGCTTGATTTTCATTTGCTGCCAGCCTGGGGTAGTCACTAGGAGATTGATAGTATCCGTCACGCTAGAATTGGCAGGGATATCAATAGTGCCTTCTGGACGCGTCTGTCCATTGTGCTCTATACTCAGTCGCACATCTTCTTTTCTTTCTTGCGAGTAATTTTTTATTCTGACGTAGAGCTTATTGTTCTGATTGATGGAAGGGACAACTGCTTCAAACCATGCACTGTCTATAGCTATGTTATCTTCTTTGACAGCTTGAAAAGGAAGCAAGTTGACTTCAGTAGTGGTATCTACATCTAGTTCTAAGTTCGTAATAGATTTTTGGAAATCACTGAGGTAATATAGTATGTGATTGCCATCTGCTGGAGTAGTCTGCTTTTGTTTGAAATACACATTAGAAAGCATAGAAACTTCAGGGCTTACAGAGATGTCTTCTATTGCTGAGATAGTATTTTCTTGACTGAGCCATCTTTGCTGACTACCTTTCATCTCATGAGAAATAATCTGGAACTGGTCGGAAGGTCCATAGGCCTTGACGATCTCTTCTGCTTTTTTCTTTGCTTTATCTAGCAGTGGCACATCTTCAGAGGCCGCCATCATACTATTAGAGTTATCTATAAAGACGCTGACGTAAGACTTTCCGGTTTTGACAGTTTCGTCTTTTGACAAAAAAGGTTGTGCAAATGCAAAAATCAGACAGGCCATAGCCAAGAGCCTAGAAAGCAGAACAAGAAAGTTTCTAAGCTTATTCCTCGTACTCTTTTCTTCCTTGATTTCCTTGAGGAATTTAACATTGGTGAAGTAGACCTTCTTAAATCTTCGAAAGTGGAATAGATGAATAATAATAGGAATGGCTAGAGCCAATAGAACCCAAAGAATAGAAGGGAATAAAAACTGCATACGTTTCTGTCAAATAAAGATGAAACGACCACTGAGACCATTTCATTATCCAGGTTTAGAATTCTCGCTGCAAAAATAGGCTTTTATACATTAAGGATATAGCAATATAATGTGCCATCAGAGCTCCTTTTTACTTGAAATACGACCGTTTGACGGTCTAATTTTGCTTGAGTCTGAAGTTAATTCCCAGTCCTAGCTGGTAGATTTCTTCTGTAGCCCCTTTCACTTTGAAATAAGAAGCCCCAAAGGACAAGTCTATATTGTTTTTCAGCCTATACTTAGCTCCTCCTGTAGATCCGAGTAGGACATCATTATCAAACTCATCTAATTGGATAATATATCTAGGTTCAATGAATAGAGATAGTTTTTCTGTGAAATGAAAAGAACCTATAATAGAAAGCTTTGGAAAGAAGACAAGATCAAAATCATCAATTCCATCTGTATTTATGACTTCTATACCATTGATACTTAGGCGAGAAGTGAAGGCCGCCTATGGTAGAGGCGCCCAACTGTAA